>CAZPZA010000035.1:0-7641 GCA_964590985.1 uncultured Gammaproteobacteria bacterium | reverse complement strand
CACCCCGTAGTTGCTTGCAAGGGTAGCTTCGCAAGGGGACGCCTTGCGAAGCTACGCCTTGCAAATCTAAAAAATAATCCTGTTAAAATTTAATCTTTTATGTTATCATTAACATCATGACAGCTATTAATTGGAGTTCTATTTACAAAAAATATAAAGGTCTCTGGGTGGCATTGGCTCAAGATGAAAAAACAGTTTTAGCAGCGGCTAAAACTGCACAAGATGCTTTTAATAAAGCTAAAAAGAAAGGCTATCAAAAACCCATTCTTACCAAAATGCCACAAAAACTCATTAATTACGTTGGCTCTTCTTTATGAAGTTTCGCTATAAGAATTATGGTCAAGGAATTCTTAGACCGGTAATCCCCATAGAAGTAATTTTTAATAACAAATCTGTAGACTACGAGGTTTTGATTGACTCAGGATCGGACTTAAATATCTTCTCTTCAGAAATAGGAGATCTTTTAGGAATCGCTTTGACCAAAGAGGACAAAGGAGAAGTTTCCGGGATAACTGGAAAAAGCAAACCATTTTATTTTCATAATCTAGACATAAAAGTCGGCGGCAATTTATATAAGGACATACGAGTTGGGTTTCTTGAAGACATTGGAAAATATGCTTATGGAGTAGTTGGGCAAAAAGGATTCTTTGATATCTTTATCGTTAAATTTGATCTTGTGAAAAAGGAAATAGAATTAGAGCCAAGAGAAAAAAGAAAATGAAAAAGAGAATCTATGTATCAGAACCACATTAAGTCGTAGGGGAAATTTTGATTTTCCATTTTCTCAAATTGGTCACACAACGTGCTTCCAATAAGTATGTTATTTGCCCAATAACCTCCTGTATCTCCATAAGGCAGAATATCATAGGTATATTTACCCCTGTAAGATATTACCTTAATCAAGACCACAGAAGACATATCAAGATCGTCTCCTTTTACCAAACTGCCTATGTCTCTATAGTCAATAGTGGGATGACCAAGAGATGCAACAAGCTCTCTGCTGTCTTTCAGAATAACGTGTGCCATTTTGTGATTTTCGGCAACAGGTCTTTTTGTTTTTTGAATAATAGGTGCTTTAACTTTATATCCATACGCATCAATTGTCCACACAAAATCTCCAACCCGAAGATTTTTAATCAACGCAAACCCATTCGGAGTGCTAATCAAAGAATTTCCAGGCAGACACGGTCCCCGACCACCTGGGTCTGTAAAGGTTTCTTTCTCTCTCCTCCATTTGTGTACTCGCGGATTATTGAAGGCTCGTTCTAACGCGTCTTCTAGAAAACTACTATTGCTTCGCCACTGATTCGAATTGATTGTAGATCCCCGCGAGGAAGCTGCATCAATTTTAACTATCCCATCAGGACATACTTCAATAACGAAGTATTTTTCTGAACAATTATAGTAACCGCCTATACCAACTTTATTCTTCTGATAATCCCATGCGAATATTGCAAGATAACTATCTACATCTCTAATAAGAATACGTCTTTTCTCAAGTTCTCTACTCTGGATAGTATCACTCTGTCCATAATATAAAAAAACTCCACCGCCACCAACTAAATTTCCAAGCTCATCTAGCAATGGTTTAATGCCGCTCTCTTTGAGCATCTGTTCAGCTCTCCTTCTTTGATCATGGTGAAAAGTTTCTGCTTGTCTTTCTAATTTTAGCTCTTGCTCAAAAGGAGACCTAGCAATTTGAGCTTGTCTCTGTGATTCACGCTCTCTCGCTTCCTTTTGTTGTCTTAATCTTTCCAAAAATCCCATACGCCCATATTATACACCCCATGATCAATTTTGGCAAAAATTAGTCATTGACAAATAAGTTTTATTACTCTATATTTGTATATACAATGTATATATGGCTGTATCGAAACTAAAAAGTGTCTTTAGTTTTGAATGGGACGAGGCAAATATTGAACACATAGCCCGTCATAATGTCGCACCACCTGAAGCAGAAGATGTATTTTTCGATAGAAAGAACGTCTTAGATGAAGATTTAGAACACTCGATAGTTGAAAACAGATTCATTATCATTGGCAAGACAAAGAAAGGAAGATTGCTTTATCAAATATTTACCAAAAGAGGAAATATGATACGCGTCATTTCCTCTAGAGACATCAATAAGAAGGAGGTGCAATTATATGAAAAAAAAACTCGTCGTTCCGAAATTTAAAAGCGAGAAAGAAGAAGCGGAATTTTGGTCAAACCTTAACTTGTCTGAATACTTTGAGCCATCTGATTTCAAAAGAGGGGTACACTTTCCTAGCTTGAAACGCAGTAAACGCCTAATTTCTATCAGATTTCCTGAAGAACTGATTGGCAAGGTAAAGGAAAAAGCAAATAAATTGGACTTGCCATATCAAAGCCTAATCCGTCAATACGTTAAACAAGGGGTATCTAGATAACTATCATTTTGCAAAAGATTTTGAGGTCTTGGAAAAGGACAAAAAAATCTATGTTCTTTCCAAAAATAAGGTTTATGAGATAGAGACAAAATAACTTTATTAGATATTTTTCTTCCAAAGTATAGCAGTACATATTATTCCCCCCTTGACATATTTTATAGTTTAGTGTAAACTATAAACTATTAACATGATTACTGATACTAGAATTAAGATCTTAGGATATATTCGCGCCCATAAACAGGCACGGGCGCACGATCTTCTTAAAGTCTTTGGCATAAGTCAGGTAGCAGTGCACAAGCACCTAAAAAATCTACTTAATAAAGGGGAGATTAAAAAAGTAGGCAAGCCTCCATTGGTATTTTATGTTCCGAAAGAAAAAAAAGAAGAAATAGTAGCTGATGTGCCAGCTGAAATCAAAAAAATAATTGACAAAAACTATCTGTATATTTCTCCTGTAGGAGAACTTCTTTATGGCTTTGAGGGATTTGCTACATGGGTCAAGAGTATAAAAGAACAAAAGCGTCTTAGTAAGCTTGCTGTTGAATATGCAAATACTCTAAATCGATTCAAAAAACATTTTAAAACTAACAATTGGATTGATGCTACAAATAAGTTGCAAAATACATTTAAAGAAATTTTCGCTGATAAGCTTTTCTATGCAGACTTCTATAGTTTGCCTAAGTTTGGAAAAACTAAATTGGGACAACTCGTCCTATATGCCAAGCAATCGCAAAATAGAGAGCTTATTAATCAACTAGCTACCTCTATCAAGCCAATAATTGAAAAAATTATCCAAGAGTTCTCAATTGATGCCGTAGCATTTATCCCCCCAACCGTACCAAGAACTCTACAGTTTATGAACGAGCTTGAGATTGCTCTAAATCTAAAGCTGCCCAGCATTGAACTTGTTAAAGCGGCTGCTGGAGAAGTGGTAGTTGCTCAAAAAACATTGGCACGACTTGAAGAAAGAATTATTAACGCTAGAGATACTATTTTTATGAAAGACAATAAAAATCTCTATTCCAACGTACTTCTTATTGATGATGCCGCAGGATCAGGCTCTACCTTTAATGAGACTGCTAAAAAACTCAAAACCGTAATGATTGGGAACAACCAGATAGTCGCCTTTGCGATTGTCGGAAGCTTCAAGGGCTTCGATGTGATTAGAGAGGTGTGATATTCTAAGGTCTACGAAAGATTTTGAAGTCAAAGAAGTGGATAAAAAAATTTTGTACTTAGTGGCGGAAAAGTTTGGGAGATAGGGATAAAATAAACTTAAAATTAACTCATTAATAGATAATTCTCAAATTATTAGAATAATCTTTTGCGCCAAGGAATTAATCTACGTATCTCATCTTCTCCTCGTCTTTTAAGTTGGAATGGCAGGGCATCCTTCTTTTTACGAGCAATGAGACTTTGTAGAAGCCCATCCTCCAGTAATTGATGGGCTTTCAATTCTTTGACATCAATACCAAAATGAAACTGCGCGTCATTATCTTCTATCACTAGTATAGCGCTTGGGATAAAAATTCCTCTTGCAAAACCTTCAGATTTAACAGCAATAGCTAATTTAGTAGTAACAGGCGATATTCTGTATTCGCTATCGGTATAGCCTCCTTCAATGCTAGCCATGCTCTGCTCAGTTAATCCTCTTCCGGGTACAAATTTCGTAGGGAACCATTTAGCCGTTCTATACTCGTACGTAAGCGCTACTGAGACTCTAGGCTCAGGAGGACTTCCTAAAGACTCATCATATTTACTCCCCTCATGGATTATGTTACCCACTCCACCCCAAACTTCATCATCACGGATGCTTGAAAGTAATTCCTCTGCTTTAAACTGTTTGAGAATAGGAAGTAGTTCTTGCCTTTTGCTTTCCCACTTAATGCGTCTTTCTTGATATAGTTTTGCTTTCTCTGTTTTTTGAACATTTAATTTCTGTTGCGCTTCAGTATTCTGTTGGACAATTTTGCGTCTTTTTTCCTCTTCAGCTTGTCTAACTCTCTCTTGCCAGTTTCCCATACGCCCATATTATACATCCTATGGTCAAATTTTAGCTGCTTGACCATTGACAATAAGCTGGGGTTGTGTATAATTATTGTGTATTAAGGAGTTTATTTTATGCAAACGCAGCGTATAAACATTAGCTTGCCGTACGACATTATCAAGCGCCTAAATCGGGAAATCTCTCAAGGAAAAAGAAGCCGTTTTATTGCAAGGGCAGTTTCCGAAAAACTGGCAAAAAAAAGAGATATTCAAAAAGAATTAACAAAAAGCCTTAAGGCAAATCGTAAATTCGATGAAGCTGTTATGAAAGAGTGGTCGGTAACCGAGGTGGAAGGATGGCCAGAATAGATAGCGCTTTACATAGCATAAAAAGAGGAGATTTATGGTCTACAGATCTTCGTCCAGGACAAGGCTTTGAAGTTTCTAAAAAAAGGCCATGTCTAATTGTGTCTAATAATGCTGTTAACAACATATCTCCTACGGTCGTTATAATTCCATTGTCATCCCAGACTTACAAAGTCTTAGGGCCAGAAAGATTATTTATTGGTAAAAAAGAAAGCAAACTCGCAAAAGACTCAGTCATTCTAGTAACACAGATAAGAGCAATTGACAAAACTCGACTGATAAAACCAATTAGTTCAATTTCTAGGGTTAAGCTTAAAGAAGTCGAAGATGCAATAAAGATTGTTTTGGATTTAAGAGAAAACGATGAAAATCACAAATAGACGAGCGTTTTATGACTATAGAATTTTGGATCGCCTGGAAGCGGGCACTAGTCTTAATGGCGCGGAAGTTAAGGCTGTAAGGCTTGGCCATGCGGATTTGACTGGAAGCTTTGTAAGAATAATTGGAAGCGAAGCATATCTTGTTAATGCCAAAATCTTTCCCTATCAATACGCAAGACCTGAAGGCTACGATGAGCGTAGGACACGAAAACTTTTATTGCACAAAAAAGAAATAATAGCCTTAAAATCAAAAACATCCTCGGGCTTGACAATTGTACCCCTATCGTTATATAATAAACGTCATCTTGTCAAATTGGAAATAGCCTTAGCTCGAGGCAAAAAACAGTTTGATAAGAAAGAAGCGATAAAGAAAAAGGATGTTCAAAGAGAATTAGAAGAAGAACTTAAACTATACGCTAAACGCTAATTAACTAAATGCTAAAAATGGGGATGAATTGATTCGACAAGAATCGCACATTTAAAACTGCAAGCAGACTTTGATTAATAGTCTTTAAAAAGAATCAAAATATAAATGCTAACTATAGAAATAGTTATGCGTTTGCACCAGTTAGCTATTTAAACGCTTAATTGTTGCAAGCTGTTCATATTGTCTTTTCTCAACGGGACGCTATGAGCATAAACACAGTTGAGGGGGAGATTAGGAAATTAGGTTTTCGTCCTTATCTTTATTTATAAAACCTTAACCTTATTTTTCGTGTTGATTCGATCAGAATAAGGCGACATATAAAAATTAACTAGGCTTGTAGAAGTTTTTAATCGAGTTTCTTGGACTCCGGATCACTCCCGGACATCTCCACACTTCGCTCTTTACATAAAGTAAAGAGCTTCGCGTGGCAGGCCATAATTTATAATAGGCACCACGCTTTTTTATTGGAATAAGCGAAGTGTGTCCCGCAAAGCTTTAGCGACGTGAGACTCCTATTTGCTACAATGATCTCGTGTATTACGTTTATATACTAAAACTGAAAGATAAAACTTATTATCATGGTTCCTCAGATGATTTAAAACAACGTATCAAAGACCACCAAGACAGAACTGTTTCTTCCACAAAGAATTTGAGACCTTTTAAGCTTGTTTTCTATGCCGCTTTCGAAGCAAAGAAAAAAGCAATAACATTTGAAAAGTATCTCAAATCAAGCTCTGGCTTCGCATTTAGAAATAAAAGATTAATCTAAAAAGACCTAGTCTCTCGCCAAAGCTATTCCCCACACTTTTTTTGCGCCATTTCTTTTAAGAACATTTGCTGCTTCATTGAGAGTTGCGCCTGTTGTTAGAACATCGTCAACGAGAAAGATATTGGGGGTATTAGGGAGATCTGGGAGATTAGGAATTATAGAAAATGCGCCAGCAATGTTTTTTATCCTCTCTTCCCTTTTCAATGTAACTTGGGAACGGGTGTTTTTTACTCTTTGCAAAACATTCACAAAACTAATATTTAGCTTTTTAGAAAGCTCTTTTGCTAATATTTCCGCCTGATTATAGCCTCTAATTCGAAGTCTTGTAGGGTGAAGAGGTATTGGGACCAATACAATTGCTTCATTACTCAATTGCTCAATTGCTCTTACAAACTCCTCTTTCTGGATAAGAGACTCGTACAAAAAATCTGTCAACAAATTTTTAAGATCCGAAATATAAGGATCGTACTTAAATTGGTAAACAAGTTTTTTAACAGCTCCTTTGTACTCCATTCCAGTAAAAACGCCATCTATTGCGTATCTCGTCATGCATCTTTTGTGAGTAATCCCACCAATCGCTTGCCGATTGCAAACAACACAAATTCCAAAAGTATCAAAGTTTAGATACGAAAAACAACCGTCGCAAACATAAGAACCTAATTTTTTGCAATTAATGCAGAATTTGGGAAAAATAAAGTCTAAGATTCCCACACCATGAAGTATAACAGAAGAAAAAATGGATTTAACTTTTAAAGATATAAGCGGTGTCTGTTTGAAAATATCTCTGCCCGCTGGACGGGCAGGTTTGGCGGCAAATTCTTTACTTTCATTTGAACCATTCCTTAAAAGATTTAGGCCAACCGACCGTGAGGAGCAACGCAAGCGGTGCTCCCCAGTTAACCCAACTTTCTACGAATTCAAAAATTGATTCGCCAGTGATGGGACGCATTAAAGCAGTCCAGAAACCCCAGAAAGCCATCCAAAGAAGCGCGAGGCGAACTGGTCTAATCAGAATCAAGACCGCCAAGAGGACATCTGTTAAACCGACAAGCCACAAAAGCGTGGTCGCGGTCTGGATATCGGAGATGCCGAAAATAGAAAACCATTCCACCCATGCTTTGCGACCCTGAAGCGCAAATACACCGTGGCCGATAAATTCGCCGGCAACCACTATTCTTAAAACCCATTCAATAAGTTTTGTGTTCATAAGATTATTTTATTAAATTTTCTATATTATGATGATATCACCCAATTCGGTTTTATTCAAGAAAAGCCCGCCTTGGATCTTGATTTTATTCCCGCCTG
>CAZPZA010000034.1:0-7669 GCA_964590985.1 uncultured Gammaproteobacteria bacterium | reverse complement strand
ATAAGTTCGGGATACAGCCAACCTATTGTTAGGGTATAGGGTATAGCGTTTAGGGTATGGTTCATAGAATTTTTTTGCCAGTCAAAATCTTTCTCGCCTCAAGCATAGCGGAGTAGGTTGGCAGAATATATAATATTTCTGATTTTGGAGTATTTTTTATACCAAGTCTTATTGCACTTTTCAAACTCTCTTCAATTTGAAATTTAAAATTTGAATTTTTCATTGAAAATTGCTCGCCTCGCTGAAGACGAGTTGAAGCGGGCTCGCCTCGCTGCGAAGCGGGAAAATTGAAAATTGAAAATTCGAATGGAACTGCGTATTTAATACGCAACCCCATCTCATACGCTCTATCTCCAGAAACAGTAATGTTTTTAAACTTTTCAACATAGTTTTCAAAGTCAACATCCCAAATCCAGGAAACGTCTCTTCCGTCTGGAATTCTATCGTTGAGAACAAAAAGAACGCTTTTTGCACCTAAGTCTGCTATTGTTCTTAAAGATTCATTGAAACTGGTAGGGTTTTTCGAAAGAAATATTTGAATCTTTTTTCCTTTAACATTCAATATCTCTTGTCTCCCGAATGCTGGAGAAAATGTTATTAATGATTTATTGACAATCTTATCAGGAATTCCAATTCTTTTTGCAACTAGGGTTGCAGCAAGAATGTTATAAAGATTGTACGTTCCGATCAATTTGTTTGGTGGTGGAAGACAAAAGACATTTTTTGGTCTTTTATATTCACAACTTCTACATTCCCAATTCCCAAGATGAGAATAATAGATTAAATTATAATATAGTTTTGAATTGCAATTTGGACAAAAGACGGAGTCTGCCGCATGCTGATGTTTATCGATGGATAATTTTTTGTCATCAAGACCAAAATAAAGTATTATTCGAGCCTGTCGAGAACTATCATCTTTTAAACTTCTCGACTCTCCTGCTTCGCCGGATCCGCTCGAAGAATAATTATGATTATTTTCAGTTTCTAAATACGCAATTTGTGGGTCATCAGCATTTAGAATTAAAGATGTTTTTGGTGTAAGTTTGCTCAAAACCCTCTGCCACTTATTAACGATCGTATTTACTTCTCCATATCTATCGAGCTGATCTCGAAACAAATTCAAAATAACTAGATAATCTGGCGTAAATTCTTTTAATGTCAGGGGTAAAGTATTTTCATCAACTTCAAAAATAACGTAGTCGTAATTAATTTTACAAAGTATATTACTATGTAGTAATAGACTTGATGCAATTCCATTTAATAAGTTTGCTCCAGACTCATTTTGAAAAACTCGATAATTTGATTTTTCTAGAATAGTTTGAATAAGTTTGCCTGTTGTAGTCTTGCCATTGGTTCCTGCAATTAAGATAATTTTAAGATGGTGATTTTGTTCAAGCACCTGTTTAATAAAGTTTTTATTGATATTAAGAGCCACATGTCCTGGCCAGGTTGATCCAGCTCCTAAATTAAACTTTTTACTAAAAAAGACTATTAGTTTGCCTAAAATAATAAGAAAAATGTTCATTTAAGCTAGATTTTAGCACTTAAATGCTTGTGTATCCACAGATATATTTCACATTGATCGAAGGATTCTAATTCTTTCCTCAACCGGTGGGTGGGTGTTGAAGAGTCCGGTAAACCAGTTGTGAACGTCTTTGCCTCTAAATGGATTTTCTATAAATAAATGTGCTGTGGCGTTGTTGGCAGATTTAAGAGGTTGTTTGTCCAATGCTATTTTCTCAAGCGCAGATGCCAATCCTTCTGGATAACGAGTTACTAAAGCACCCGATGCATCTGCCAAAAACTCTCGCTTTCTTGAAACTGCCAATTTAATAAGAGTTGCAATAATAGGTGAGAGAAGCGCCAAGACTATACCTATTAGCAAAAATATTCCTTGTGCACTTCCAGATCTTCTTCTCTGACCTCCAAACCACAAACTTCTTAAGAACAAATCCGCAAGAATAGCCACCAAACCTACCAATATTACCACTATAGACATAAGTCTTATGTCGTAATTTTTTATGTGAGAAAGTTCGTGTGCCATTACTCCCTCCAATTCTGTTTTGTTAAGCTTTTCCAATATTCCAGTTGTGGCGCAAATAACAGCATGTTTGGGATCACGGCCTGTTGCAAAAGCATTGGGTGATAAATCGTTGATCACATAAAAGTTTGGCATAGGCATTCCTGTTGCAATGCAAAGATTCTCAACAACTCTATAAAATTGAGGATATTCACTTTTAGAGGCTTTCTTTGCAGACGACATTGTAAGAATTAATTTATCCGAGTAATAATAGCTTCCAAGGCTTGTTAATCCCGATAAGACAAGCGCTATACCCACAATAGTCAAACCATATCCCGTAGCTTGACCGTAAATATATACAACTGTTGGTATAAAAAGGACAAATAATATAATAATTAGCCAAGTTTTTGTTTTGTTGGATGAGATTTGGGAATAGATAAACATAACAAAAAACTCAAATGGCCCTCGAAAGTCAAAGCTCAAAACTCAAGTAATCTTAAAACCATCGTCTTATTTATGCCATGGCAGAAATTGGACGATAATTTAAAAATGAAAAAATGCCATTAAAATGTCACTTTTACAGGTTCTTTTGCTTCTTCTTCTCCCTCGAAAAACTCTTCCTCTTTAAAGCCAAATATGCGACCAATACTACCACTAGGAAAATTTGCAAGCGTTGTATTATAGTCTCTTACATTTGTATTATAAAACTGTCTTGCATATGCTATTTTTGCTTCTATGTCAGAAAGCTCTTGCTGCAAATTCAAGAAATTTTGATTGGCTTTGAGTGTTGGGTAATTCTCTGAAACCGCAAATATTGTTTTTAAGGTAGCAGCCAGTATGTTATCGGATCCTGCTTTCTCTTGAGGCGTTTTTGCCTGCATTAAAGAAGTTCGTGCTTTTGTAACGTTTTCTATAAGCTCTTTTTCGTGTTTTGCGTATCCTTTAACTGTCTCTATTAAATTTGGCACAAGATCAATTCTTCTTTTAAGCTGAACGTCCACTCCACTGAAAGCTTCTTTTATCCTTACCTTTCCTGTTGCCAAAGAGTTATATATTAGAAAGACGTATGATGCCGTAATTATCACGATTGCAATTACTATGATCCAACCCGTATCCATATTTTCACCTCCTTTTTTTAATCTCTCAACCACTCCATAAACTTATTATAACCTAACGCATTAACAATGTCATTTCTTGTTGCCCATCCTCGTCTTGCCATTGCAACTCCGTATTTTATTAGGTTTATTTGAGATGCTGCATGGCTATCTGTGTTAATTGCCAGTTTTATTTTGTATTTTATTGCTTGTCTAATAAGAGAGTCAGGAAGATCGAGTCTGTTTGGCCAACTGTTTATCTCTAAAGCTTTGTTATTTTTTTCACAAAAATCAAAGATTTTTTCAAAATCCAGCTCATAACCAACCCTATCGTTTAGCATTCTTCCTGTTGGGTGAGCAAGTATTTTTGCTTTAGGGTGCGAAAGTCCTTCAATTGCCCTTTTGGTCATATCTTTTCTGTTCATCCCAAAAGAGCTATGAATAGAAACAATAGCTCCATCTAAAATTGCCAAAGACTTATTATCAACTGCTAAATCACCATTAACTAAAATATCTATTTCAAGTAATTTAATTACTCGAACATTTTTTATCTTCGATTTAATTTGTTCAATATATTCGTTTCGTCTTGATAATAATGAATAAATTTGAGATTTATTGTGTCTTGATACGCTTGGGTTGTGTTCGGAAAAACCTAAATATTCGTACTTTAAGTTTTCTGCAACTTTTAACATCTCCTCCATAGAATTTACACCCATGTCGTGACTTGACTCTATATCGAAATTGGAATGAATATGCAAATCTCCTTTAATGTCTGTGAGCTCAAGTAATTTTGGAAGCTTATGCTGTATTGCAAGCTCTATTTCTCCCGCATCTTCCCTTATTTCAGGTGGTATCCAATCCATTCCCAATGCTTTATAAAACTCTTTTTCTGTAGCGTATTTTTTTATGATTTTACTTGCCTTTCCTAATGGCTTTATTCCGTGTTCTGACAAAGACAACCCAATTTTGAGCGCATGTTCTCTAAGATGGACGTTGTGGCTTTTGCTTCCGGTAAAATGCTGCAAAAGCGCTCCAAAACCAACTGGTGGCTGTGTCATAAGATCTATTTGTTTTCCACCAGAGGTTAGAATAGAAGCAGTAGCAGAACCTTTCTCTAAAGTCCTTTCATTGTATTGATAATTAACAAAATGCTCTATTGCTTTTTTTGGATCTTTTGTTGCCACAGCAATATCTATATCTCCAACCGTTGACATCATTCTTCGCAAACTCCCAAGTGGAACAGCATGGATTACGTAACTCGACTTTTTAAGATACGATAAAATTTTTTCCGAAATTTCAAATGCATAAGGGAGAATCATGCGGGAAGTTTTTGTTTTACCTTTTTTGTATTCTTTTATAGTTTGGAGTAAATCTTGTTGGGATTTCTCGCCAAAGCCCTCCAAATATTGAATTTTTTTATTTTTTGCTAAATTTTCTACGTCCTTTATAACAGTATTTGGATTTTTTAGGTTAAATGATTTAATCAGCTTATAAGCGGTTTTTGGACCAAACTTTGGAACTTCCAAAAGAGGAAAAACAGCTTTTGGGATTTTTTTCATTAAGTCCTTAAAATGCTTTACTTCTCCAGTTTTTATTAGTTCTTCCAGATAGGATTTTATAGTTGTGCCAATGCCAAAAATTGTATTTAGCTTGTTTTCTCTAACAAGATCCTTGACTTCTGAAGTTTCCGAGTTTATTATATCAGCGGCTTTTTGATAAGCCACAATTTGAAATCTGTATTTTTTTTCGTCCAAAATAGCATAAGAAGCGGCAACATTTTTAAGAAGAGTAGATATTTGCTGATTGTTCATTTGGGAAAATCATAACAGACTATTGACTATCTTTCAATTATCTGTTAATATCCTTGACACAACTTGACGTTTCACTGCTAGCCCGCTACAATAATATTAGGGGCTCGTAGTGAAGAGGCCTATCACGCCTCCCTGTCACGGAGGAGATCGCCGGTTCGAATCCGGTCGAGCCCGCAAAAAACTAAAAACTAACTTCTGCCCAAGAAATGGATGTGGTAGAAATGCCAACAACAAAGACAAAATCAGAAATAAAAACAGAAGTTAAAGAAAAAAGATTGAAATGGACCGACTCTTATATTAGTCTGCTTTTGGGTCTTGTAGTAGTACTTGTAATAATAGGTGTTTTAATATCTGCATTTAGAGGAGACAGAAAAACAGAAGAAACTAGCTCTATTGAAGACAAAGCTCCACTTGAGGAAACAGCTGAAGGTGTTGAAGTAACTGAAGCTGGAGAAAAAGTCTATACAGTAAAAGTAGGGGATCATTTGTGGAAAATTGCCCAAAAATTTTATAAAGACGGTTACAAATGGGTAGAAATTGCCAAGTCAAACAATCTCCAAAATCCAAACTTAATAGTTACAGGAAGCAAATTGACAATTCCAGATATTAAGACCAAAGATGAAGTAGAGCAGGAAGAACCTCAAGAAAAAGAAAGCGAATTAAAAGAATCAAAAGAGACAAAAAAATCAACGCCAAAAGAACGACCAGCAAAAAAGCCAGATTCAAAAGATGCAATAACTGCGGATTCATACACTGTTGAAAAAGGTGATCATCTGTGGAAAATAGCTGTTCGCGCCTATGGCGATGGATATAAGTGGGTAGATATTGCAAGAGCAAATAAGCTTTCCAACCCAGATTTAATTTTCTCCGGCAACGTCTTCAAGCTTCCACGATAAGTTCTCTAATTTCATTGTATGTTTTCCAATGTCATTCTGAACTTGATTCAGAAGCAAAAATATATCGGAAGTTTGCCCCAACATTCTTAAGAACGTTGGAATGAATGGGTTTTAGCTATGGGTCATTGACAATTTTACCACACTTTAGTAAAATTTTATTGCAGTCTGGAAACAGATTGTTATCAACCGCCCGTTGCAAAAGACGGGCTTTTTTATGGTTTTCTTTCAATTAACTTCCTAATCTTCCTTAAATCAATATAAGCGTCTGCCCTTTTTATTAGTTCTCTGGAAATGTGATATTTAGTAGATACCACAATGACCTTTTTGCCTACCCTTTTCAGCTCTTTGAGAAGATAATCAAAATCACTGTCACCTGAGAAAAGCATCATAATCCTATAAAAGGTAAATCTTCTTCCTGACTGATCATATAAGTTATTGATTTTCTACTTAAATCGAATCTATTGTATTTCATGCTGTAATTGTATCAGAGGATTTCGATTTTCACTGTGTATCAAATTTGTGTCTGAAAAAATTTAACAATTGAGATTATTAAATATGGCATGGGTAATTAGGTTCGAACCTCATCTCCAGTATAAATTTCTTGAAGCCAGCAAAATACGGTTAAAAATTTGAACTCGAACTAAAGAAAAGATTGTTATTGTGGTCGAATTTGGAACGGTTCAAAAACCATTCCGGTCTGGAGCCCCTTTACGAAAAAGTTCGGACTTCGTTTAAGTCGCAAAGGTAGGCGGCGCGCCTCTTTTTCGCGCCGCCTTCTATCCGCTCGGCCTTGTGCCACCGCTAAAGCTATGGCGACACGCGGTCGGCCTCGCTCTATGTATTTTTTGCTAAAACAGAAGACAAATGCGCTCGATTTTCATTATTTATAATCCGCCTAATGGCGGATGGGAATCTTTTCTTGCCCCAACCCTACCCGTGCGCGAAAACTTGTTCTACTCCTTGTATTTTAGCAGAAATTTTAAGGGAAAGAAAAGGTAGGTGGTACTGTATTCCTATCATCCCACCCACCCAATTAAAAGGAAGCGGCGACCCCATCCTCGCTCGCAGGGCTCCCTAGGGGGAGCCTCGCCAATATTTGGGGTTTTCTAGTTACGCTTTACAGTCTCTACCTCGGCGAGAAACGGTAACAAAAACGCTTCACGCGTTTCTCGCCTCCCTTTGTACTGTTTTAGTACCGTAGCTCGCTGCGGCGGGGTATTCCGCTTTTCGCCCCCGCCGGTTTATTTCTACCCTTATCTGTTTCCCACCGCTCGCTTCCCCCTCGAGGGGAAAGACTCGTAACTAATTCCGATGGCTCGCCCCGTCTTTTTAAAAAAACATGTAGTAATTCTCACGGGGCTCGCGATGGTCGGGCAGCACCCGATATATTTTCTATTAGTTCCAAAATTTTCTTTTAATGGCGCTGCCCTCCTTTTTGGGAAATTATCTTGAGGGGGCGGGGGCGACGGAGCCGCTTCCTCTGGAAATTTGGGAGCCAATCGGCCAATTTCCACCATTCTGGCCATAATGAAACAATTGGTAATTTTTTGCTATAATCCATAACAGTATGCCAAGAAGAAAAACACGAAACATTACAAAAATTAGAGGAACGGGTCATGCCGATTATACAGAGGTGTGGAGAGTTTTTGAATGCTTCAATCCAGAATGTGATAATTTAATGAAATTTTCCGAGGATGAGTTAGATACCATAAAAGCAGAAGATCAGCCCGTTCTCGTAAAATGCACGAAGTGTGGCTACGAAAATACTGAAGATATATTGAATAGAGCACAGAGATGGAAATATTGTAGAGTTTGTGAATGGCTACAGCCACTTGAAAATTTTCATAA
>CAZPZA010000033.1:0-7967 GCA_964590985.1 uncultured Gammaproteobacteria bacterium | reverse complement strand
GCCAAATTCCAAATAATATCAAAATACTGTAGTTTATTTGAGATTTGTAATTGAGAATTTGAGATTTAAACTATGTATATTTACTGTTTGCTATTTAATATTTATTTTATTCCTGTGCTACTCTTATTACTTCCTCTAACGTTGTAATGCCATTTAAAACCTTAAGGTAACCGTCTTGCTTCATTGTAATCATTCCTTCCGCCACTGCCTGCTCTTCTATAGCACTTGCAGGTTGACGCTTTAGTATAAGACTAGCAATTTTGGCAGTAACTGGCAACACCTCAAAAATTCCTATTCTACCAAGATAACCAGATCCATCGCATTCACCGCATCCTTTACCTTTATAAAGTTTTATTTCTGTTTCATTTTTTGGAAAAAAATTTCCCAAAACCTTCTTCATCTCATCCGCGAGTTGTAAAGAGGTAAGTGCTACCACTTTACATTGCACACAAATCCTTCTTACAATTCTTTGTCCCACAATTGCATTCATAGTAGATGCTATCAAAAACGGCTCGCCACCTAAATCTAAAAGCCGAGGAAGAGCTCCTGCTGCGTTTGACGTATGAAGGGTAGAAAAAACCAGATGTCCTGTTAAGGCTGCTTGCAAAGCAAGATTTGTTGTTTCTGTATCTCTAATTTCTCCAACAAGAATAATATTTGGATCTTGGCGAAGAAACGCCCGTAGTCCTGTGGCAAAAGTAAGTCCAACTCCTGGATTTATTCGTACTTGATTTATTCCTGAAATTTGATACTCCACCGGGTCCTCAAGCGTCATAATATTTACGCGCGTGGTATTAAGTCTTGATAAAATCGAGTATAAAGTAGTTGTTTTACCCGATCCTGTTGGTCCACAAACAAGAATAATGCCGTGTGGCCGCAAAATTGCAGTTTCTAGATTCCTTAAAGATATCCCTCCCAATCCCAATTCTTCAAGATTTGGTAGTCCACCCGATTTTCTAAGCAACCTCATAACTATTTTTTCGCCATGAACTGTCGGCAAAACAGAAATACGAAGATCAACTTCTTTGTCTAAGAGTTTAAAGCTAAAACGTCCATCTTGGGGAATTCTATGTTCGTCAATCTTCATTTCAGAAAGAATCTTTATACGGGATATCACCGCATCTTGAATGTTTTTGGGAAGGCTTAATCTATCGTAAAGAATCCCATCTATTCTGTATCTTACTCTCACTCTATCTTCTTGGGGTTCTATGTGCACATCGGAAGCTCTACTTGATACAGCATAAGACAAAATTGTCGAAACCACTTTGGCAACAGGTGCTTCTTTTATGATTTCTGGGATCTCATCTGCTTTTACTGTCCGGGGCTTCTTGCCTGTTTCTTCGGATTCTTTTAGAACCTCTCCAACCTCCTTTATTATCTCTTGCTTGTATTCCTGATTTATGGCTCTTGTTATTTCCGAAGGCGTTGTTGCAAAAGTCTTTATATTTAGCCCTGTCTTTTGCCTTATAAACTGAGTGGATAGAATATCTACAGGATCGCTCATTGCAATAGAAAGCGTTTTTGTCTTTTCTTCGTAGTAAAATGGAATAAGCGATAATCTTTCGGCAATAGCTCTTGATACAAAACTTAAGGCTTGGGGAGAAAACGAGATGTTTTCAAGAGAAATAAAAGGCACACCTAAAAGCTTTGCTTTGGCTTCCAAGATCTTGCTATCCTCAACTAAATTGAGCCTTTTAAGAATGGTTTCGTAAGAAACATCCTCTGTTGCAGCGCTAACCTTAAGATCTTTATATTGCTGTTCGGTTATGAGATGCTCCGCAAGCAATACATCAAGAATTGTTTTGTTTTCCGATGAAATTACATTGTTGTCTTTGGGCATTAGTTTTATAATAAGAAAAAAAATACTATAATGTCAAGGAAGAAAGCCCAATGGCAACGACTTGGCTCCAACGAGTGGACGTGGCGAGAAGATAAACTATGCGCTCATTTGTAATTTCTTCTAAAAACAAAAAGGCAAGCCTTGAATTTGTAGTGTCCGAGTGTAAAAAAAACAAGATAGACAAACTAGACGCAACTTTTCTTTCCTTTGAAAAGACAGTTGGCATAGAAAATGTAAGGCAAATTCAAAAAAAACTTTTTTTAAAACCAATAAAAGGAAGGGCAAAGGCAGTAATTCTTGACAGTTTTAACGGTATCACTATAGAAGCGCAAAACGCTCTTTTAAAAATGCTTGAGGAGCCGCCCCCGCATACTATTATATATTTAATTATTTCAAGCAAAGAGCATCTTTTGCCAACTATCTTGTCTAGGTGTAAAATTGTAAAGTTAAAAGATAAACTCGATAATCTATCCGAGGAGGAAACTTCTCAATATCTTAATCTCTTAATTTCTTTGCCCCAGAAATCAGTAGGGGAGAAGCTAAAGCTAGCACAAGATATTACAAAAAACAAAGACGAAGTGATTCCATGGCTTGAGAAAATGATTGTTGTTGCGAGGCAAAAATTGATTGAGGATGAAATAAAGAACGAGAACAACACCTTAATATCTAAATATCTTAATATCTTAATTTCTCTAAATAAAACCTATACCGTTCTTAAAACTACCAACGTCAACCAGCGCCTCGCCCTTGAAAATCTTTTTCTAAATTTGTAGAAACTTACCTTTCAACAGTCATCGCTTTACCACATCGTCATATCTATACCGATCCCATATCGGTTTCCTATTGACGATTCGGTTATTTCGTGATTTAATAAAACAGTGGCCTATCGAAAAATAACACTAGCGACTAACGAGATTTATCATGTATACAATCGTGGTGTTGAGAAAAGACCAATATTTTTAATAAGAAAAGACTATCTAAGGTTTATGGCGTTGCTAAAGTACTATCGTTTCGCAAATTGTCCAGTAAAATTCTCCCACTTAAAAGAATTATCAGTGGATGAAAGGGGAAACATTCTCCGCAGATTAGAAATAGAATCAAAGAAGTTAGTTGATATACTAGTGTTCTGTCTCATGCCAAACCATATACACTTTTTATTAAAACAGTTAACCGATAATGGGGTATCCAAGTTTATGTCTAAAACTACTAGTGGATTTAGTCACTACTTTAATATCCGACATGAAAGAGTTGGACATCTTTTTCAAGGAAATTTTGGTGCGGTAAGAATAGAAAACGATGAGCAGTTTGTGCATGTATCTAGATATATCCATCTTAATCCAGTATCTTCCTATCTTATTAAGATGGAGGATATTGATAATTATGAATATTCGTCGTTTCCAGAATATATCGGTATGAGGTCAGGCTTCTGCGATACAAAAGAAGTACTTTCTTATTTTAAAAATACGGATGAGTATAAAAAATTTGTCTATGATTACGCCGATTACGCAAAGGAGCTTGAAAACATTAAGCACTTAGCCCTAGAAGATTAAATACGAAATCGCCTTTGAGCTCAACTCTTATAAATATTTCCACATCGTCATATCTGCACCGATCCCATATCGGTTTTATATATAAAGAGATCCCTCCACGCGCCCAGCTAAGCTGAGCTTAGTCGGGATGACGAGTGCGAAATTAGTGGCAACGACAACGGGTTTCATCTTCTCTCTGTTCCTGCTAAAATACGCATATGTATAGAACAATCAAGAATTTTTTTTATTTTCCGCTTGCCTATTATTTTAGATTCTTTGCTCAAATTAGACTTTCGATTTGGAAACCAAAAATTATAGTTGTTACTGGATCAAGTGGCAAAACAACTTTATTAAATCTAATAGAATCGCAACTTAAAGACAAGGCGAAATATTCACATTTTGCCAATAGTAGTTTTGGGATTCCTTTTGACATCTTAGGCCTTCGACGAAAAAAGCTAACTTTAGACGAGTGGTTTTATCTTTTTGTCAAAGCACCATTAAACGTTTTTAAGAAATTTCCAAAGCAAAAGATTTACGTAGTTGAAGCAGATTGCGATAGACCTAGTGAAGGCAAATTTTTAGCAAGTCTTCTTAAGCCAGAAATAACGTTGTGGGTAGGGATGGGGATTGCCCATAGCCTAAATTTTGATAAGGTGGTTAAAGATAAAAAATTTTTCTCTGTCGAACAGGCTATAGCTTATGAGTTTGGATATTTTTTGGAAGAGTCAAAATCTTTGGCAATTGTTAATAGAGATTCTAAATTAATTGTACAGCAACTAAAAAGATCCAAAGCCTCTGCTGAAACCGTAACGCAAAACCAACTCAAAAGCTACAATATCTTTAACAATCAAACAGAATTTAAGATTGACGGAACAGCTTATAAATTTAATGTCCTTCTCCCAAAAGAATTTTTTTATTCGATCCAAATGATCAAGATATTACTTGATTATTTAAAAATTGAACCTGATTTTACATTCTCAAAGTTTAGTTTGCCACATGGAAGATCTAGTCTTTTCAAAGGAGTCAAAAAGACCACTATAATAGACAGTTCCTACAATGCAACACCAGACAGCATGAAGAGCTTGTTGCAAATGTTTGATCTCTATCCAAGTGATAAAAAATGGTTAGTCTTAGGCGATATGATAGAACTTGGAAAAGAAGAAAAACAAGAACACGAAAAACTTGCGGATGTGATTAATTCGATGAAACTAGAAAAGATCATTTTGATTGGGCCAAGACTTTCAAAATATACATATCCAAAACTGAAAAAGTATATCGCAACACCTCGAAGGCGGCGAGGCAGCGACCTCGACTCCTTCGAGATGGACAGTAGGGTCGAAACATTTCTCATGCCCAAAGACGCTTTAGGCTACCTAATGCAAAACCTTCAAGAAGGAGAAACAATACTTTTTAAAGGCGCAAGATTTTTGGAAGGAATCATAGAACATCTTCTCGTTAGCAAAAAAGATGTGCGCAAACTTTGTAGACGAGAACTAATTTGGCAAGAAAGGAGAGAAAAGTGGGGGCTGTAATCATCTTACACGGCTGGACATACTCGACCGAAAAATGGAACCCTTTTGCTAATTTGTTAAAACAAAAAAGCATCAACTCTACTATTCTCAAAATTCCAGGCTTGACCGAAAAAATTGATAAGGTTTGGAGAATAGACGATTATGTGGAATGGTTACGACAAAAGATAGAAAGTCAAAAATTTAACAATTTAACAATGAAACAATTTAACAATAGGCTTGTACTTATCGGCCACTCCAACGGCGGCCGTATTGCCCTTAACTTTGCAATTAAATATCCGCAAAGGATAGACCGTTTGATTTTAATTGACAGTGCAGGGGCATATCACAATGACTTAGCCATTCGAGCAAAGCGATTTTTATTTAAAAATATCGCAAAAATTGGCAAAAAATTAAGTTCATCTGAAAAGCTAAAAGAGCTGCTGTATAACGTGATAGGGAAGACTGATTACAAAAACGCCAATCCTTATATGAGACAAACCATGATCAATCTTCTTGGCTCTGATAAAATGTTAAATTTTGATAAAATTATAGTGCCAACCCTTATCATCTGGGGAGAAAACGACAAGGTAACTCCACTTAGGGATGCCAAAATAATGCATGCTCTTATTCCAAATTCAAAACTCTATATAGTCAAAGGCGCAAAACACTCACCGCAGTTTACAAATGCAGAAGAAGTAACAGAAATAATCACTAAATATCTCAAAACTCAAAATGCAAAAGTCATATGAACATTTTCAACTCTCTAGGCTCTAACTACGATTTTGGTTTTGTTATAAAATCTCTTTTTGGAGGATTTAATGATTCTGCAAAAGAGCAGCTTAAACGTTTACTGCAAAATAAATACGGCGGTTTGCCAATTCTTGTTTATAAAGGAAGAGAGGCCATAACACTTGCTTTGGAAATTCTCAATCTTCCAAAAGATAGTACAGTTGCCATTAATGGCTTTACCTGTTTTGCAGTATATAAGGCAATAGAAAATGGGGGGCATATACCAGAGCTTCTTGATTTAGATAATAGTAATACCAGTTTTTCATTAGACTTAAACTTTTCTGCTAGTAAGCTCTCAAAAGCAGTTGGGCAAAACCCCAAAATAAAAGCGGTAATTATCCAAAATACACTAGGATACCCCTGCGATATAGAAGAAATTGTAAAGATATGTAGAAAAAATAATCTAATTCTTATAGAAGACCTAGCCCACTGTGTGGGAACAAGGCACCTGCCCGCCAATGCTACGCATAAGGCGTTGCAGGCGGGCAAAAGCGGCAAAGAGGCAGGAACTGTAGGAGATTTAGTGGTACTGTCTTTCAGCCAAGACAAAATAATAGACGCAGTCTCTGGCGGAGCGCTAATTATAAGGAATAAAAGATATCAAAATTATTTTCTAGCTTCGCAAGGGGACGCCTTGAGAAGCTTGAGAAGCAAAAACATAAGCTTTAAACAGCAAGAAGTCGATAGACTCTATCCGCTTTTTACTTTTATAATGAGGAAGACCTATCCTATTGGAGTTGGGAAGCTAATTCATTTTATTCTCAAGCGTTTAAATTTTCTGTCAAAACCAATGAACGAGAGTTTTTATGAGAGATACGAGCTTCCAAAGTTGTATATAAGTCTTGTTTTGGATAACTTTAAAAATCTTAGTAAAAATTTAGGACACAGAAGAACAATTGCTAGTATTTATAAAGAAACACTCAGCAAGTCGATTGCATCTGACTTTATCAACAAAAATATAAATCTTTCCTCAAACCTTCGCTATCCTATTTTTGTAGAAAACAGAACCTCACTGGTTGAATATCTTAAAAAACAAGGAATTTATGTTTCGGACATTTGGTACGATTCCGTTGACCAATCGCTAACAAATGCAAAAAATATTTCAGACAAAATTCTTAATCTACCAACTCACAAAAATATTTCTGTTAAAGAAGCAAAGATTTTGGCAGGAAAAATAAATCTATGGCTGAAATTGAAATAAAAAATGTAGAAAACGAAAAGGAGTGGGAAAATTTTCTCTCTTTAAACGCCGATGCAAATTTCCTACAGTCGTGGTATTGGGGAGAATTTTATCAAAATTTAGGAAATCCCATCCAAAGAACAGGCTTTTATATTAATAACAAACTCCAAGGCGCAATGCTTTCAATTGTGGAAAGCGCAAAAAGGGGAAGGCATCTTATTGTACCGGCTGGCCCAATTATAGACTGGAAAAATAGTGCTGTTATTAATGCTTTTATGGAAGTAATAAAAAAAATCGCCAGAGACAATAAATGCGTATTTATACGGGTAAGGCCCCAAGCTTTGGCAAATGATTTTTCAAGAAACCTTTTTAAAAACCTTGGCTTTATAAATGCGCCAATGCATCTTCACGCAGAATGCACCTCGCAACTTGATATTACAAAAGCAGAAGAAACATTGCTTTCCAATATGAGAAAAACAACAAGATATGAAATCAAAAAAGCAAAGTCAGAAGGAATTAAAGTAACTTCTCACAAAGACCCATCTCTTATAGAAGAATTCTATAAACTGCAAATAGAAACTGCCAAAAGACAAAATTTTGTTCCTTTCTCTTTTAAATATCTATTGGAGCAATTTAAAGTTTTTGCAAAAAGAGATAAAGCTTTGCTTTATAAAGCGGAAATAAAAAATAAATTACTATCCGTTGCTTTTGTGATTTTTTACGGAAGAGAGGCAGTTTATCACTACGGCGCAAGCACAATAGAGGGCCGCAAATATCCTGCAAACTATTTAATACAATGGGAGGCGATTTTACAAGCTAAAAAAAGAGGTTGCACGCGCTACAATTTTTGGGGAGTTTCGCCTATAGGCAGCCCAAATCATAGATTCTACGGCTTATCTCTTTTCAAGCGCGGCTTTGGTGGAGAAGACGTAGAGTATCTCCACGCACAAGACCTTGTAATTAACTACCCCAGATATCTGTTAAATTACGTGATTGAAAGTATTAGAAAGAAAATAAGAAACGTCTAGCGTTTATCCTCTATTGCATTCCCCAAAAGGTATGTGTATACTGGAAATAAGAAGCGCAAAATGCAAAAGTCAAAGCGCAAAGCCACAGCC
>CAZPZA010000032.1:4700-8002 GCA_964590985.1 uncultured Gammaproteobacteria bacterium | reverse complement strand
GAATTTAAAAACTATATGGATAAGCTTATTATAAACGGTGGGAAAAGATTGATGGGAACAATCTCTGTTTCTGGCGCAAAGAATGTGGCTCTTAAGACTTTGGTGGCAGCGTGTCTTACAGACGAGGAGGTAATTATTGAGAATATTCCGTTAATCTCTGACTTTATGGTTATGGTAGATATAGTCAAAGAACTTGGAGGAAAGGTAAAGATCAAAGATCATAAAGTTTCTATAAAGGTTAAAAAAATTAAAAAAGAAAGAATAGAATTAGACAAAGCGGCAAAAGTAAGGTCCTCTGCTATGTTTGTAGCGCCCCTTTTGGCAAGGCTTAAAAAAGCGATAATTCCAAATCCTGGAGGATGCAGAATTGGAGCAAGACCTATAGATAGAACCATCAAGGGATTAAAAGAAATGGGTTTTGATGCAGAATACAGAAGCGAGGATGGGTACTTTTACTTAAAAGAAAGAAGCAAGATACAAAATAAAGGAAGAGTTGTTAATTATCGGTTCGAAAAAAACACCCATACGGGTACGGAAACGCTTATTATGACTGCGGTGTTGTTTAATGGGAAGGTGGTTTTGGAAAACGCAGCAGAGGAGCCAGAGGTTGACGAGCTTATTGCTCTTTTGAATAAAATGGGCGCAAAGATAAAAAGAATTGATGCAGGAACAATAGCAATTAACGGAGTTAGAAAACTGCATGGAGCAAGATTTACCATTGGCCCTGATAGAAACGAAATTGCTACTTTTGCCATAGGAGCTTTAGTAACAAAGGGCGATATTTTTGTCAAAAATGCAAATAGGGTGGATCTTAAAGCATTTTTAGAAAAACTTAAAGAATCAGGTGCAGGCGTTGAAATAAAAAATAATGGAATAAGATTTTTTTATGATAAACCTCTTAAAAGTATTAATATAGAAACAAGGTCATATCCAGGATTTATGACCGACTGGCAAGGACCATGGGCAGTGCTTATGACACGGGCAAATGGAACTTCAGTAATTCACGAAACAGTTTACGAGAATAGATTTGGTTATGTTTCGGAACTAAAAAAAATGGGGGCAGATGTTATGTTTTTTAATCCAAAAGTAGAAAATCCTTCAAAAGTTTATAACTTTAATCTATCGGACAATATTCCATCGTATTTTCATGCATTAAAAGTTTACGGTCCAACAAAACTGCATGATGCTGTAGTTTGGTTGTCTGATTTAAGGGCTGGAGCAACTCTTGTTTTGGCAGCGCTTGTTGCACAGGGGCAAACTACTATTTTTGGCGTGGAGCATTTGGATAGAGGTTACGAAAAATTCGATAAAAGACTAAAATCTTTGGGGGGAAGTATAAAGAGGGTGAAGGATGAATAAAGTTATAGAGAAAATATTTAAGCCAGATAAATTTTTTGATCTTTCCAGTTTTCAATTTAAAGATGTTTTTGAAAACCTGGATTCCGTTTGGGATGTTTTGCCCAAAATTAATGAGTATTTGGAGGCTCTTTTTAAAAAAAAGATTGCTGTTGCTAACTATAAGGATAAGAAGAACGTTTTTATTGGTAAGGGCTCTGTAGTTTACGATGGGGTACAAATTTTAGGCCCAACAGTAATTGGCAAAAACTGTGTAATAGGTCACTCAAGTCTTATTCGAGAAAATTGCTTGTTTGGAGATAATGTGCGGATAGGTCATGCTGTGGAGGTTAAAAACTCTATTTTTCTAAATAAAGCCACATCTTCCCATCTTAATTACATTGGAGATAGCATTGTTGGCAATAATGTGAATATTTCAGGTGGGGCAATCTTGGCGAATTTTAGATTGGATGAAAAGCCAGTTATTGTGCGAAGTGGCGCAAGAACTATTGATACTTACCTTGCAAAGTTTGGTTCTATAATTGGGGATAATTCAAAAATAGGAGTAAATGCGGTGTTAAATCCCGGCACAATTTTAGGAAAAAAATCAATAATTTACCCCTTAGTTTCTGTAAAGGGAGTACACAAAGATGGCGAAATTATTAAATAATAGTTATTCAACTGTTATTCTTTTCGATATCGACTACACATTGTTCGATGCGAATAAATTCCGAAGGAAAGTGTTTAAGATAATTAAAAATAAGGTAGTGGACAGAAAAATCAAAAATATTGATGCAATATTAAGAAAAGGATACATTATTTCTAGAAAAGATACGGGTTATTTTAATTTAAAAATTTTTTTAGACCACGTTGCTACAAGGTTCAAAATGGGATTTTCTGTGAAGAAGTTAGAAAAAGAGTTGCTGAGAGAAGATCTTCTTGCAGGAAACCTTTATCAAGAAGCAAAAAAAGTGTTGCGCGTACTCTCAAAAAATAACTCTCTTAAAATTGGCATATTTTCGGCTGGAGAAATTTTTCAGAGGAAAAAACTTAAAGAAGTAGAAAACTTTCTAAACAAAGATCACATTCACATTTTTACAGTAAAAAAATACAAAGAATTGCCATCTATTATCAAACGATATAAAAATTATAAGTTGTATATTGTTGACGATATGCTAAAGATTCTTCGTTTGGCTAAGATGTTTAATAAAAGTGTGTTTACAATTTGGATTAAAAGAAAAAAATTTGCAAGAAAGGCAGAGGAAATTGCTGATTTTGTTCCAGACGCTACAATTACCAATTTACGAGAAGTAACGAAGTTAGTTTAGAAGTTTGGGTTAGTACTTGACGAAGCAGCGGTTTTATGATTAGCTTAAACAAAAGAATACATGTTTCAATTTGTCACTAAATATCAAAACTTTTCGCCTGTATTTTTGCGTTTGGGTTTAAGCCTCGTTTTTCTTCTATTTGGCGTACAAAAGTTACTAAATCCAGGACAAACAACATCTGAAGTTCAGTTACTGACTAATTTTGATTTGGTAGATGCCGCAGCAGCAAATTTCTATTCGGGATTAGTTGAGATTTTGGTTGCCGGCTCATTTTTGTTTGGATTCCAAGTTCGATTATTTGCTCTAGTTTCTTTTGTTATGGTTTCCATATTTTTTCTCTCTTTTCTAAGCAAGTATGGAGCTTCTATAAATCCAGACTTGTATCGAGACATTGGGCTTGCTGGAGCATCCCTTGCATTGTTTTTAATGGGGCCAGGACCAATAAGTATTGACAACTCTTCTTCAAAAGAAAAAAAGGAAGTTAACAAGTATGTTGGTTTACTTTTGTTTGCTGCGACACTGCTTTCTAGTGGTTTTATTTACCAAAGTTATTACAAACCAACAAGTATCGCTAGAATTCAGGCAACAGGAGAAACAGTGACAATTAACATGCGAGTCTTGCAAAATCAGTGGAAATGG
>CAZPZA010000032.1:0-4600 GCA_964590985.1 uncultured Gammaproteobacteria bacterium | reverse complement strand
GGGCATGCATTGTGCCTCGTGCGCAGTTTTAATCAACACTGTTTTGGGCAAGCAAAAAGGAGTGGAGTCTGTTAACGCCAGTTTTGGAGCGGAGAAACTTTCTATCTCTTTTGATCCTAGCCTTATATCAGAGGAAAAAATTTTAGGCATTGGTAAGTCTTTGGGCTATTCTTTTATAGAAGAAGAATCAAAAACAGAAGAAGAATTTAAGCAGGAAAGAGAAGCTCATATTACAGAGTTAAGGAATCGTACCATTGTAAGTTTTCTTCTCTCAAGTCCAATTATTGGATACTACATGGCAGTTCACATGTTTAATTTGCAGCATGTGCATGCGATAATGCTTGGAAGCCTATTTGTGGATCTTAATTGGATTTATTTAATAATGACAATTCCAGTGCAATTTTGGGTAGGGTGGATTTTTTACAGAAGCGCCTGGACAGCATTTAAGGTAGGATCAACATCCATGGATACACTTGTGGTATTGGGCACAAGCGCTGCGTTTTTTTACAGCTTTATCGGATTTTTGTTTTCCACAACTTATGGAAATCTTCAGACATTTTGGATAGGGCTTGATCATCCTTTTTGGGAATCCTCTGCGGCGCTTATGTCTTTTCTTATTTTGGGAAGGTATCTAGAAGCTGTGTCTCGCGGAAAAGTTTCCGAAGCAGTAAGTAGACTCCTACAACTTGCTCCAGAAAAGGCTGTAGTTTTAGATGAGAAAGGTCAAGAGAAAGAAATTTTGGCATCCGATTTAAAGAAGGGAGATATATTTATTATAAAGCCAGGAGGCAAGATTCCAACAGATGGAATAATTATAAAAGGAGAATCGGCCATTGATGAAAAGATTGTAACAGGGGAATCAATGCCTGTTGGGAAAAAAGTAAACGACGAGGTAATAGGCGGAACTATTAATTCGTACGGACTTCTTCATTGTAGGGCTACCAAAGTGGGAAGCGAGACACTTCTTTACCAGATTGTAAGGATGGTAAGAGAAGCACAAGCAACAAGAGCCCCCCTTCAGCGTGTGGCAGATTGGATTTCGGAGCGTTTTGTCCCAACAGTAATTATGCTTTCTTTTGTTTCTTTCAACTACTGGTATTTTATAAAAGGTAATGATTTTACTCCGTCTCTTCTTTTTATGGTGGCAACACTTATTATTTCCTGTCCTTGTGCATTGGGCCTTGCAACGCCAATTGCAACTATGGTTGGTGCTGCAAAAGGAGCAGAGGGAGGGATACTGATAAAGGGCGGAGAGGCTTTGGAGAAAGCACACAAGATTACAGCTGTAGCGTTTGATAAAACTGGAACGTTGACAAAAGGTGAACCAGCAGTTACAGACGTTGTTCCTATAGGTGTCATCCTGAACTTGGTTCAGGATCTTACTCATGGTAGAAACGAGATGCTGAAACAGGCTTTGCCTGTTCAGCATGACAAACAGGAGGACGTCTTAAGACTTGCTGCGATTGCCGAGAGGGGTTCGGAACATCCTTTGGCGCAAGCTGTGGTTAAAAAAGCAAAAGAGCTAAATTTGGAAGTTCCGGAGCCCGTGAACTTTAAAACATTTTCTGGAATGGGTGTATCGTGCGATTACAAAGGAAAACAAATTATGGTGGGAAATCGACTTTTTATGGATAAAGAGGAAGTCAACACTGATGGGATTGAGGAGATGGTACAAAGACTCCGAAAGGAAGCAAAAACTGTGGTTTATGTTGCGTATGATAAAAAAATTATTGGTTGTCTAGCGCTTGCAGATACACTTAAAGAGTATTCTGTTGAGGCTATAAAGGCTCTAAAGAAAAGAAGGAAGGAAATCATTATGATTACAGGCGATAATCAAGAAACAGCCGATGCAATTGGTAAGCAACTGGGGATTGATAAGGTTTATGCAAATGTATTGCCGGAGAAAAAAGAGGAACTCATTGAATCTATTAAAAAAGAGGGAAGAATAGTTGCATTTGTAGGAGATGGAATAAATGATTCACCAGCACTTGCCAAGTCGGATCTTGGTATTGCTGTTGGGTCGGGCACTGATGTTGCAATAGAAACTGGAGAGATAATATTGGTTAGAGATGATCTTCGTGATGTAGTAACAGCAATTGATTTGTCACAGAAAACAATTTTTAAGATTTGGCAAAACTTTTTCTGGGCATTTGCATATAATGTGATTGCAATTCCAATAGCAGCAGGATTGCACCTTGTATTTACAAGACAAGCAGGACTTCCTGCTCCTTGGGTTGTCTCTTTTGGGGATTTGCTTAGCTTTCTCCCAACCGTTGGGCGAGAAATTTCGTCTATTTGGCTCAATTTGTCCCAATCAGCGTTGCGGCCAGAGATCGCCGGCTTTGCCATGGCATTTTCGTCGGTTTCTGTAGTGCTCAACTCTCTTCTTCTTCGCCTCTACAAAAAACCAAAGTTTCAAGAATAAGAAGTTTTCGATATAATCATTTAGATGGAAAAGTTGGGTGATACTCCAGAGCGACAAATTATGCCGAATGACCTATTCGAGCATTATGTAAAAGCGAGAATTGATACATATGCTTCTGGAAGGAACCAGTTTTAGGGTTAAATATCCCAGGTTTAAGGGATATAGGTTTCCAGAAAGACCCAGAGAGGATGATGAGTTCATAAGTCTAAACGGAGTACAAATGTATAGACTAAGATGCACTGGACTTACTTTTGTTCGTGGTTTTTAGGAAATCTTATGCTTAAAAGACTTGATTCATTGTTACTTTATATATAAAGCGTCGGAGAAAATGCAAAGTTTTATAGCTTGCTTGGTTTTGAAATTTCTAGGCAAACAGAAGATATGATTGTTGCGAAATTGGGAGATTTTGAATTGCATTGTCATGACCAAACCACAGTTAAATTTAAAGAGGAGTCGAAAATTGAACCAAAGGGTGCAGGAGTCTTTATTTATATAGAGATTGATGGAATCGATAAGTATCATAAAAGCTTGGTTGATAAAGGATTAAGCGCATCAAGTGAACCGAGAAATTGGCCGTGGGGGAATAGAAAGTTTGTTATTAGAGATCCAGATGGGTATAAGTTGGTATTCTACGAAAAGATTTAACTCCATTAAGGCGTTTTGCTTTGCCATAAATATATAAAATAAATCGCGCAAATTTTGCTGGAGCAAAATTTGTGATATTATGTTAGCATTAAATATATTGAGTAAGTTTTAAGATTTTATGAATAGAGATTTTGAGAATGACGGAAAGAAGATAGATCCAAGGGTAAAAGATGTTTTAAAGCTTTTGGGTGCAGGGATTATTTTGTCAACTGCTGTTCTTTTTCCAAGTATTGCGGCTATTGGTCCATTAGTAAAACCGATAATAAAAGAAGAACAAAGAAAGCGTCAAAGAAAAGAGTGGGATAAATTTAACTTATGGAGACTTAGGCAAGTTATAAAGCGCCTCGAGGCACAAAAAGTTGTTGAAGTTAATGGCGAGGTCGTAAAAATCACAGAAAAAGGAAGAAAGAAGTTACTGAAATTTGATCTTGAAAATATGGAGTTAAAGGAGAGGACTGATGGCAAATGGAGATTGATTGTTTATGATGTTGCAGATCTTAGAAAAGAACAACGGGAGATTTTTAGATCAATACTAAAAAAGCTTAAATGTTTTCAGTTACAGGAAAGTGTATATCTTACGCCTTTTGTATGCGATGATGAGATTGAGTATTTGCGCAATATTTTTGGAATAAGCACGGAAGTAAAAGTTATTAAAGTGTCGGGACTAGAGAATGAGATTGCTTATAGAAAGTATTTTGGTCTATAAGTATCGTTATAATAATAGTATCACAAATTTTGCTGGAGCAAAAATTGTGATACTATATCCCGCACATCATTTTTTTACCAATAGGGTTTGTTGGTTCAATAAATTATAAAAATTTTGAAAGATTGTAAGATATGGAAAATAAAAGATTTTCACTATGATGCGTCACTTATCTTCTTTTAATAAAAAGAGAAAATATTGCCGTTGAGAAGATTCAATACTGGTTGGAAAGACGGAAAATATACATTAATTTCAAGACATCTTGAGCAAGGAGAAACAGTTAAGCAGGCAATGATACGGGAAGCAAAAGAAGAAGCAGGAATTATTGTTAAATCAGAAGATTTACGTGTAGTTCATACAATGCATAGAAAATCTAATTATGAATGTATTGATTTTTTCTTGGTAGCTAATAAATGGAAGGGAGAACCCACAATTACAGAGCCGGAGAAGTGTGATGACATGCAGTGGTTACCTCTTAAAAACCTTCCTAAAAATATCTTACCACACATAAGACAAGCGATAGAGTGTTGTTTCAAAAAAGTTTCGTTTTCCGAAGTAGGATTTGAATAGGTATAAATATGAGAAAAGGAATTGATTATATTGGTGTTTCGGCAGGAGCATTAATTACCAACAACAAGAGAGAAATATTTTTGAGTAAAAGAAGTGAGCATACGAGAAACCAACAAGGGTGTTGGGAGACCCTGGCGGTGCTAGAGGTCTAAATCCAGTTTTTATCCAGCAAGATTTATCAAAAATAGTAATCTAACCAAATGTTATTTTCAAAAGCATCACAATTTTGTCAATTGCGAAATTTGTGATGATTTAGA
>CAZPZA010000031.1:0-8293 GCA_964590985.1 uncultured Gammaproteobacteria bacterium | reverse complement strand
ATCCCCGCATTCCTAAGGCAGAGAAACTGATTTTAAGAAAATAAGTGATTGGCGAGGTTTTGTAGTTTTTTCAATTCTTCTTCCTCAAGATAAAAAACACTTGTTTGGGACGTTTTTATGGCTTTCCCTAAACTCTCTTTATACCCTGTTAATCCTTGGCCAAGAAAATTCCCATGTGTCGCGCTTACACCAATTGCAGCTCCTAGCTTTGCCTTATTTTCTAAATAAAAAATCGTTGTATTTTTGACAATCGGGCTTTCTAAATCCTTATTTTCCCTTGCGTTAAAGATCTCAAAACCATCAAAATACAAATATTTGTCTTTGCTGTCTATAATATTTTTTATAGTAACATTGTTTAATGATTGCTCGTTTTGGAATGGATGGGGAATGATTACAAGTCCTTCTTGTTTGTGAATTTCTATTATGGAAGATTCTAAAGAATTATTTTTAGATATATCCTGTTTTAAATATAATCCCAAAATATGACCATCCGTTGTTGCTATTTCAGATCCTATAATTACTTCTAGGTTGCATCCTGTTTTTGCGCAATAATTTTTTGCCTCAACTGCCGATTTTATTGTATTGTAATCTGTTATTGCTATTGTGTGAAGGAATTTGCTTTCCACAGCCAGATCAACAACTTGTGTTGGAGTTAGTATGCCGCTTGATTTATTGGTATGAATATGAACGTCTGCAAATTTTTGATCGGATTCATATTCTCCAAAAAATGTCTTCACAGATTTATTATAGCATCTTTTAGTGAATAAATAATTTTAGAGATTGTTTAGCACCTCATACATTTGTTTTGTTGCCTCGTCGTATGATATTTGTTTGGAAAAACTCATAGGTTTCCCTACTTTTATCCAAATCTTTTTTCTTTTTTTTGGGATGTTTTCCATAAATCTTCCGTCCTGTGGTGGAAATATTTCACGATAGGAAGAATCTACTTTTATTGGAACAACAGGTACTCGCATCTCAATAGCTATAAAACCAATGCCTGTTTTGAATTGCAAAAGTTTTCCGTCTTTGCTAAATGTGCTCTCTGGAGCCATAAGGATTGAAAAACCTTTATCTAGAAATTCTCCTGTTAATTCCAAAGATGCCTTGACTTTTTCTCTTTTATCAAAAGGAAAACCTCCCCCTAAAAATTCCACCCAATTTTTGCGGTAGTCTTGCCAAATATCGCTATTTACAGCAATTACCAGTTTTTCTCTAACTTTTTTTGGGAGACAGCGAAGAACGCATAGCCCGTCCATAATTCCTATATGGTTAAAGTAAAAAATTGCAGGAGTGTTTATCTTAGTAAAATTTTCTTTTCCAAAAATCTGCATTGGAGCAAAGGTGGCATGGATAGGAAACGCAAAGAGATTCTGTAGAATTACTCTAATTTTTGCGATAAAAGAGGTGTAATTCCACTCTGCGACTGGAATTTCTTCGCTAGCTGTTGGAGATTCTTTAATTAACTTTCTCAAAGCCTCAACTGTTGTATGGGGATTTATGGCGGTCTCTGGAATTGCAACTGCAAAATCTTGTTCTATAAGAGACAAAAGTTCGACTCTTCTCAAAGAGTCAAGTTTTAGGTCAGTTGCAAGAGCGCAGCATTCTTTGATTAGATTGGGCTTTGTTTTTGTAACTTGAGAGATGAGGCTTATTAGTTTATCTTGAGTTTGGAAAGATACACTAGATCCTTCGTCCGATGCAACACCGGACTCAGGATGGTTCGCAAGCGTGCTCGCCACTTTTTTCCTATCAATTTTAAGAATTGGACTTCTTGGGAAGTCTTCTTTGTGCCACAAACTATACTCAAGAATTTGCTCGTGTGATGCTAGTTTTTGATTTGTATCTTTGATAATTTCGGGAAGTTTTTTGGCAAATTTTGTGATAATTACTGCATGGACTCTTTCTCCAATCTCTTTTTTAACCCCAACAATGCATGAGTCGTATACTAAAGGATGGGAATTTAATTTATTTTCTATATCTTCTGGATAAACTTTTCTGCCGTCTGCCAAAACAATTCTAAAGCTCTCTCTTCCTGTAATATATAAAAACCCTTCTTTGTCAAATTTTCCGATATCGCCTGTATGATACCAACCATTTTTAAAAACAGATTTTGTTTTTTCTTTGTCTTCTTCTTTAGAGGCGAATCCGCCTTTGGCGGAAAAGTATCCAGGCGAGGTGTTTGGGCCTCTGGCTAAAATTTCTTGCGTTTCGTCGTTAATTTTAATTGTTATGCCAGGGAGGGTTTTTCCTACAGAACCCAACCTTTTGTTAAAAGGTGTATTGATAGTTAGTATAGCTGTTGTTTCTGTTGCTCCATACCCTTCAAAAATTTCAATACCTAGGTTTTCCCATTTTTGGGCAAGCTTAAGATTCAATGGCGCAGAGCCACAACCAAAAAATAAAAGCTTAGGTCCTATTTTATTTAAAACTGATTTGAAAAGAAGTCTTCTGGCAAAAAAAGGAAGAAAATTGGCAAGATTATTTGAGAGGGTCCACAATCTTTTCTTGCCTTCTTTTTCAACTTGATTTTCTATGCCGTTTATTAAAAGCTGCAGTACTTGGGGGACTAAAGCTATCGAGGTAATTTTATTTTTTCTTAATGCCTTTAATATTGTTAATCGGTTGATTCTTCGAAGATATGTTACTTTTATGCCTATTTTGTAGAGCGCTAGAAAGTCGACTACTTGTTCGAAAGCATGAGAAAGAGGAAGCAAAGACAACGCATTGTAGTCTATTTTGAAAGGAAAAGTTTGAGTTATCGCTTCGATATTGGATAAAAAGTTTCCATGAGTTAATATAACGCCTTTTGGAATACCCGTAGTTCCTGAGGTGAAGGCAATTTCAGCAGTCTCATTAGGGTGGACACCTTCCAGGTGAACCGAATCGACACCTGGAAGGCGAGAAACTAAGTCAACTAAGTCCTCAAGGTAAAACTTAAGTTTTACAATTTTTGGAAAATCGTCGGGGATAAATTTGCTCTTAAATCCGAGTTTACAGTTTGCCTTTTCTAAAAATATCTTCAGTGTATCTTTTGTCGTTCTTACATCAATAGGAACAACAACTAAACCTAAAGTCCAACAGCCAAAGTAAAGAATCGGGTATTCGGGCATGTTGGGAGACCAGATAGCGATCCTATCGCCTTTTTTTAATCCTTTTTGAGCAAGGAATGCAGCTGTTTTTAAAGCCAAAACGCAAACATCACCAAAGGTAAACCTTTCAGTTCTAAAACCCCTTTTAATTTCGTAGGCAATCCTGTCTTGGTGTTTTTTTGAATACTCTTTTAGAAATTCTCCCAAGTTTTGCATACTTATTAGAGATTTTTAAGATTACTGTTTCTTATTTCATTTGGCAGTTTGTACCACCTAGCGAGAACAAGAAATCCTAAAAAAGTAGTAATTCCAGCAATTGGCCCAATAAGTCTTATTCCCATCGGATTATCTGCTGTTGCACCGAAAAGAGAAAGTGTTGTTCCAAAAATAACGCTTGCAATGGAAAAAGACAATTTCTGAAGCATATTTTGTGTGCCATAATAGATCGCTTCTCTTCTTTGGTTAGTTTTGGTAGTATCATAATCTATTACATCTGCAAGTATTGCGTTTGGAAATATAAACTGACCAGAAAGAGCAAGGCCTATCAAAATAGTAATAACAACAGTCTGGGAGAAAGAAGATGCAGGAATAAAACCAACTAAAAAAAGAAGAGGAAAAATAAGACTTAAAGCTAACATTGAGTAGGCGTAGATTTTTTTCTTGCCGAATTTCTTAGAAAGATTGGTTTGTACAGGAAGTGCCAAAATCATGCTAACTAAAACTAACCCAGAAAAGACCGCCACTAATCCTTCTGGTTGTTTTAATATAAATTTTACAAAAAAAGGCAAAAGAGCGTTTAATAAGTTAAAACCGAGAGAGAAAAGAACGAATGCAAGAGAAAAGATTAGAAATTGCTTATTTTTAAGAGTGGATATTAATGCTTTCGATAAGTCCAATTTGCTTTGGAAGGTTTCACCTTGCGAGGCTAGAATAAGTTTTTTTCTTATTCCTAAGATCGAAATCCAAAAAAACGCAATTGTGGCGATTCCCAAAACCATTCCCATAAATTTGAAACCAAAGTTTTGAATTAAGATGCTTGATCCAACCAGTCCTATTGCCGCACCAATTACGCCAAACAGAACTCTCCAGGCAGAAGTAGAGACACGATCCTCTGAAGTTTTAGCAAGCTCTGGTAATATTCCCTCATATGGAGCAGAGACTAAGGTATAGGTGAGAAAGAAAAACTGAAGAATGATAAAGAAATATATTGCATGAGTCGTTGTCGATCCAAGAGGAGGTGCCCATAACAGAAAAAAACTTAAAGCTAAAAACGGAGCTCCAAAGAAAATATATGGAAATCTCCTGCCCCAACGCGAGTTTGTTCTGTCCGACAAATAGCCAATAATAGGATCATCAAAAGCCTCAATTAGTCTTCCAAACCCCATTAGTATTCCAAGAAGCCCTATTGGAATTAGTGGCTGGCTTGAGTTACTTGCTCCGGACCAGAAAAATAATAGCCAGGCAGACGCTGCCTGAAATGAAATATTTTCTCCTGCTCCCCCAACGGCAAAAAAGATTTTTTCTCTTAAGAAAAGTTTCATTCTTTAATCATAGCAACAAATTGGGCAATTACATAGGTTCCGTCGTGACTGATGCTCAAAGAAGAATTTGAAATTTGAAATTTGAAATTTGAAATTTGAATTCGAGGTGCGCCGTTTGATTGGTAAGAGATATGAATATCATGCCATGAGTTGGTAGGCAAGGATAAAGCTTTCATCACGGCTTCCTTGGCTGCGAAAATTCCTGCTAAATGAAGTGTTTCAAAGTGGATTAACTCTCTTTCTGTAAAAACTCTTCGCAAAAAATTCTCTCCACCTCTTGACACAGACTGTTTAAATCGTGGTAAATAGACCAAGTCAATGCCGCATTTAATGATCATAGATACATAAAAACTTTATGCAGAAATACAAATAGACCAAAGAATTCATTGACCATTTCATAAGATCTTCCCTTTCTTGGCTGAACATGGTCGAAAAGATTAGCCTGATGATAGACCAAAGATTCGCCTTTTTGTTCAAGGGCCTGTTTTAATTTGATAGATTCCGTATACGGTACAAATGTATCGCTTTTTTCATGAAGAATAAAAATTTTAGCTTTTAAGAAATCAATATTTTCGTCTGGAGAGAAACGAGACAATCTTTTTGTTAAACTCGAATCTATAGGAATTTTTTTATCAAACAGATCTAGCGTTAATCCTTCTTTTTCTAGAATTTTTTGGGCATGATCTATTGCGCTTTCCGCAGGCAACCATTTTATTGTCTGACTATCCAAACTAATCGTTTTTCTGGATAGAGTTGAAAGATAATCTAAGATGTTGTAATAACCTCCGAAGAACACCACACTTTGGACATTGTCGTTTATTGTTTCATTTTCTGCCGCAACAAGAGCCAGAGATGAACCGACGGAAAATCCGACAAATGATATCCTACTTTTGTCAACGTAATCTTGCTTTTCGAGAAACCCAAAAGCGTCAATAAAAGTTTGTGGGTCTTCAAATTTTGTAATATCTTTCTCTAGATTTTCAAGCCTTGGCCATAAGACTACATACCCAAGTCTGGCTAAGCTTTCACAAAAGCCCAAAAGAGTGGGTTTATCTTTATCTGACGTTTTTACTCCCATAGCGACAATGATGGCTGGTTTCTTTTGAGTGCTTTTGGGAACAAAAAGATCGCCAAGAATTTTTTTGTCTTGATAGGTAATTACAACGCTTTCTTTTTCTGGTTGCTTTGTTAAAACACCAAGAGGCTTAATTGGTATTTGAGGAAACTCCTCCGAAGCAAGCAATAGTACCTTGGCTGCAGAAACAGTAGGTCTTAGAAAGATTAAAAAAATAATAAGAATTCCTAATACTGCGAATAAAATTATTCTTTTTTTCATCTTGTTGGGTTAAGTATAGCAAACAAGAGGTGTATTATGCTTATAGAAAACATCTTAGGATAAAATAAATGTTTAATATCTTGATGCTTTTTGGGTTTTAGACTACAATATAAAACACAATATGTTTAAGCCGATATCTCCAAACGTAAATTTTCCAGATTTGGAAGAAGAAATATTAAAATATTGGAAGAAGAATAAAATTTTCGAAAAATCTGTTACATTTCGACCAAAGGACAAAAAGTGGACATTTCTGGATGGGCCGCCGTTTGTCACGGGTACACCACATTATGGTAGTTTACTTTCAAGTATTCCAAAGGATGTATTCGGGCGTTATTGGACGATGAAAGGGTATCGAGTTCGGCGTGTATGGGGATGGGATGGCCATGGATTGCCAGTTGAAAATAAAGTTGAAAATGTTCTTGGTATTAAGTCAAAGAAAGAAATAGAGGATCGCATTGGAATATATAAATTTATTCAAGAGTGTAAAAAATATGTGAATGTAGTTTCTGCAGAATGGGAATGGTATGTTGATCGTATTGGTAGGTGGGTAGATTTTAAAAATGCATATAAAACGTGGGGTGCAGAATATATGGAGTCAGTAATGTGGGTTTTTAAACAAATGTATGACAAAGGTTATATCTACAAAGGTCTTCGGGTAACACTTTACTGTCCACACTGTGCAACGCCTATATCTAATTTTGAAATTGCTCTTGATAACAGTTATAAAGAAGTTTTGGATTCTTCAACGGTATACAAATACCCGTTTAAAGATGAAAAAGATACCTATATTTTGGCTTGGTCAACAACGCCTTGGAACAAAATTGTTACCCCAGCCCTGGCTGTTAATCCCAAACTTACCTATGTAAAAGTTCAGCAAGGAAATGAGAAATATATTTTGGCAAAGTCATCCCAAGGAGTATCCTTGCGCAAGGATACTCCTTACAAGATATTAGATGAATTTAGAGGAAGAAAGCTTATTGGTAAGAAGTTTATTCCACATTATGATTACTATTCAATAAAATCTAGCGAGAAAGCGTTTGAAATTATTGGCGGGGATTTTGTCACGGCAAAAGAAGGAACAGGAATTGTAACAATCGCTGTTTATGGAGAAGAAGACTTAAAAGCAATGCGCAAAAACAATATTCATGTGGAAATGCATCTAGACGAAGAAGGAGTAATAAAACAAGATGTACCAAAATTTGGGGGAATGTACTATCTTAAAGCGAATAAGGCTGTAAATGAAGATCTTTTAAGTAGAGGACTTATATACAAAGACGAAGAACTTCCTCACAATGTGCCGATTTGCTGGAGATGCACAACAAGGCTTTATTATGCGCCACTAGATGCTTGGTTTGTCGATGTGCAGACTTTAAAGCCTCTAATGAAAAAAACCAATGAGAAGGTAAATTGGTTCCCAAAACATTTTAAGTACGGGCGCTTTCTAAAAAGTTTGGAAAATGCTCCTGATTGGAATATTTCAAGGAATCGTTATTGGGGATCCCCAGTGCCAGTTTGGGAATGTACAAGCTGTAAGGAGCGTTTCGTTCCAGGATCCATTGCCCAGCTTGAAAAAGCATCAGGTAAAAAAATAACAGATCTTCACAAGCCCTTTATAGACAAGATTATTGTCAAATGTAAAAAATGCGGCAAGAATGCACATCGCACGCCGGAAGTTTTAGATTCATGGATAGAGGCGGGAAGCGCACCTTTTGCCGAACGGCATTTCCCTTTTAACAAAAAAGAGAAGCTAGAAGATTTCTTCCCTCCGGATTTTGTTGCAGAGTATACAGGACAGATAAGGGCTTGGTTTTACGTCATGCATGTTATTGGTGCCGCTTTATATAAGTCCCCTGCATTTAAAAACGTGGAAGTTGAGGGAGTAATCTTAGGAACAGATGGAAGAAAAATGAGCAAAAACTTCGGAAACTATCCTGATCCTAAAGAGATGATTCAAAAATATGGAGGAGACGCTTTGAGATTATATTTACTTAGCTCTCCTGTTATGAATGGAGAAGATATTTTAATTTCTGAAGAGCAATACAGAAATCAGATTAAAGGCATACTTCTTACATTATGGAATACGTATAGCTTTTTTGTTACTTACGCTAATCTGTCCAACTGGAATTGCGATTTAAAACAAGGAGAGCTGAGCGTTTTGGATAAGTGGATATTAGCAAAACTAACAAAGCTTGTTTTGATAATAAATGAAAACCTAGAGGAGTTTGATTCAATAAACGCTATAAAAGCGGCCAACGATTTTGTCGTGAGTGATTTTTCAACGTGGTATATAAGAAGATCAAGAGACAAGGTCAATGCATTTTCCAGTG
>CAZPZA010000030.1:1396-8761 GCA_964590985.1 uncultured Gammaproteobacteria bacterium | reverse complement strand
CATTTTGGGTATTGACGGGGAAAACAAAATGTTGTAATATTGAATTCGTCCTTGAGCATAAAGGACTTATTTTGTTATATGGCAGTTACAAAAAAGTTTGAGCGAACAAAACCTCATGTTAATATTGGAACCATCGGGCACGTAGATCATGGTAAGACTACGTTAACAGCCGCAATCGCAACGGTTCTTTCAAAAAAAGGAATGGCAGAAGCCAAGAAATACGAAGACATAGATAATGCCCCAGAGGAAAAAGCCAGAGGAGTAACTATTAACATTTCTCACATAGAGTACGAAACAGAAAAGCGCCATTATGCGCATATAGACGCTCCAGGTCATGCCGATTATATTAAAAACATGATAACCGGTGCTGCACAAATGGATGGCGCTATTTTGGTGGTTTCTGCTCCAGATGGACCTATGCCTCAAACAAGAGAGCACATTTTACTAGCAAGACAAGTTGGAGTTCCCTCAATAGTAGTATTTCTTAACAAGACAGATATGGTTGCCGATCCAGAGCTTTTGGATCTTGTAGAAATGGAAGTAAAAGAGCTTCTCACAAAATATCAATATTTGGGCAATGAAGTTCCAATAATTAGAGGGTCGGCTCTTAAGGCGCTGGAAGGAGACCAAGAGGGAGAAAAGCAAATTATGAAATTAATGGAAGCTGTTGATAGCTTTATTCCAACACCCAAGCGTGACATAGACAAGCCATTTTTGATGCCTATTGAAGATGTGTTTTCCATAAAAGGACGAGGTACTGTAGTAACAGGTAGAATAGAAAGAGGCACTGTTAAAATTAATGAAAGCGCTGAAATTATTGGAATAAAAGCTACGAAGTCTTCTGTTGTAACAGGAGTTGAGATGTTTAGAAAACAGTTAGATGAGGGGCAAGCTGGAGACAACGTAGGACTACTTCTTCGAGGAATTGAGAAAAATGATGTAGAAAGAGGACAAGTGGTAGCAAAACCAGGAAGCATTACGCCTCATAAAGAGTTTGAAGCAGAAGCTTATATTCTTACCAAAGAAGAAGGTGGCCGCCACACGCCGTTTTTCACTGGTTATAGACCACAATTTTACATAAGAACAACAGATGTTACCGCAGAGGTGGCACTACCTAAGGGCGTGGAAATGGTTATGCCAGGGGATAACACAAAAATGAGCGTTAAGTTAATAGTTCCTGTGGCACTTGAGGAGGGATTAAGATTTGCAATAAGAGAGGGTGGAAAAACAGTAGGAGCAGGAGTGATTACAAAGATAATCTCCTAAGAGCCCGTTTCTTAAAGTACATTAAAAAATAAATGCCAAAAGGTAGAATTAGAGTACGTTTAAAAAGTTACGATTCAAGAGTTATAGATTCGTGTTGTCAGCAGATTTTGGATACGGCAATTCGAACTGGTGCAAAAGTTGTTGGTCCTGTTCCTCTTCCTACTAAGCGCACTTTGTATGCGGTAAATAAATCTCCATTTATAGACAAGGACGCAAGATCCCATTTTGAAATTAAAGTACATAAGAGATTAATAGACATAATTTCTCCAACAGATAAAACTATAGATAGTCTTACCCACATGGAACTTCCAGCAGGAGTGAATATTGAAATTAAGATGTAGCCCATATTGCATTTCTTCTTTTTGCATTATATAATTACTTTATCTTAATTCATGATAAACCAAATGGAGGTGAATTGGGCTACATAGCAAAAAAGATTTAGGGAATAAGCCCCTAAGATCGAAGCGACTACTATGTGGTCGCTTTTTGTTTTTTATGATTGATGCAATTTTGGGACAAAAGACAAGACAAACTCAAATGTTTCTGGAAAATGGTACAAGAATTCCTGTAACTTTTATAAATACTTCCGGAAATGTTGTTGTAGGCATTAGGACAAAAGAAAAAAACAGTTATACAGCTTTGCAACTGGGGTTTGGAAAGGTGAAGCATCCAACTCAGGCAATGTTTGGGCTTGCAAAAGCGGCAAGGATTGATTATTGGACCAAAGTTGTAAGAGAGATAAGACTTGATTCTTCCGATTCCTCTACTTTCCGCCCAGGAACATTTATAAATCCAACAGAAGTTTTTAAACCAGGAGATATAGTAGATGTGACAGGAGTTTCCAAAGGCAAAGGTTATGCAGGAGTAGTTAAGAGACATCATTTCAAAGGAGGTCCAAGAACTCATGGTCAGTCAGACCGCGAAAGAGCGCCTGGATCTATTGGCCAAGCCACGACTCCTGGTAGAGTTTATAGAGGAAAGAGAATGGCAGGTCGAATGGGACAAGAGAAGACGACTATTAAAAATTTAAGAATTGTAGATGTTGGTGAAAAATTTGTAGCAGTTAAGGGATTGGTTCCAGGGGTAATAAAGAGTTTTTTGACAATTAAGAAAGTGGGGGAAGATAAAAAGTTTGTACCGCTTTATAAAGACGTAGAGAAAGTAGAACAGGTAGGAAAAGAGGAGGTAAAAGATGCCAATAAGTAAAATCTCAAATCTCTCGCCTCGCTGGAGCTTCGGCGAAGCGGGCAAATCTCAAATCTCAAAACCGCGTCAGACGCGGTCAAAACCGCGTCTCAAAACTAAAAGTTTAAAAAAGAAAGCCGTGGTTTCTAAAAAAGAGACTACAAGACCGATTGTTGCGGCAAAAAAACAGGGTTTGGTCTTGGATTTTTTTGATATAAAAGGGAAAGCGATTGAGACCGTTGATTTGCCAAAGGAAATGTTTGGGGCAAAGATCAATGGTTCTCTTATGGCACAGGCTGTAAGAGTGTATTTGGCTAATCAAAGAGTAGGTACTGCCTCTACAAAAACAAGAGGAGAGGTGCATGGTTCAACAAGGAAGATTTGGAGACAGAAAGGTACTGGTCGCGCAAGACATGGATCAAGAAAAGCGCCAATTTTTGTCCATGGAGGTGTTGTTTTTGGTCCAAAACCCCGTGATTTTTCGCTGAAGCTTTCTAAAAAAATGAATAGACTTGCTCTTTTTTCCAGCCTTTCTTCAAAACTTAAAGAAGGAGCAATTAAAGGTTTAGCGGGATTTGAAAAATTGGAACCCAAAACCAGAATTTTTGCCGCTGCTTTGAACAAGATAGGCATTGACAATAAATACAAAAAAATAGCTTTGGTACTGCCTTCTACAAAGGAAGACTTTCAAAACCTTTATCGAGCAGGGAGAAATATAGAGGGTTTAACAGTATTAAACGCAAGCCTTCTTAATGTATATGCGGTTTTAAATAGCGATCTTATGCTTTTTGCCAAAGATTCTTTAAAGACAATGGAGGACACATTTCTAAAAAAGGAGGAAAAACATGGATAGTAACAATGTTATTTTAGAGCCTATTATAACAGAGAAATCCATGAAAGAGGTAAGATCTAACAAATTTACCTTTAAGGTAAACTTGCATGCAGACAAGAAAAATATCAAGAAAGCAATTGAAGAAAAATTTGATGTGGATGTTTTGAGCGTTTCGACTCTAATCGTAAAAGGAAGAAGCATGAAAGTTGGCAAGAAAAGAAGCGAGATTTTGAAAAGCCCTTGGAAGAAAACTGTTGTTAAGATAAAAGAAGGGCAAAAGATTGCGCTTTTTGAGATAGGAGAGAAGAAAAAATAAAAGTATCAAAAGTATCAAGGGGATGGAAAGAAGAGGAATAAAAAGTTATGAGGAAATTAAAGTTTATTGGGAAAAAGCAGTCAGGTCGCAATTTTTCAGGAAGTATTACTGTAAGACACCAGGGTGGAGAGCATAAGCGCTTTTTAAGAGTTATTGATTTTAACCGTGACAAAATAGGCATTGAGGGAAAAGTTGTTTCTATAGAGTACGATCCAAACAGAAACGGAGAAATTGCTCTTGTTTTGTATAAGGATGGCGAGAAGAGATATATACTTCGACCCTTGGGTCTTAATATAGGCGATACTATAGAAAGTGGCAAAGATGTTGAAGTTAAGACTGGAAACGCTCTTCCTTTGAATGTGTTGCCTCTTGGTACACTAGTGCACAACATAGAATTGACGATTGGAAAAGGAGGGCAACTTGCAAGAGGGGCAGGAACATATGCCACAGTTGCCGCCAAAGAAGAAGAGTATATTCACTTAAAGCTTCCTTCTTCGGAAATAAGAAAAGTAAGAGGAGAATGTCTTGCGACTGTGGGTGCTATTGGCAATATAGAGGCAAAGAATAAAGTTATAGGTAAAGCTGGAAGAAAGAGGCATTTAGGAATAAGGCCCACTGTTCGAGGAGTGGCCCAGAATCCAAGATCTCATCCCCACGGAGGAGGAGAAGGCAGAAGCGGAATTGGGATGCCAACTCCCAAGAGGTATAGCGGAACCAAAACTATTGGAAAAACAAGAAAAAAAAAGTACTCGGATAAATATATAATACAAAGGAGGAAAAATGAGAAGCAGTAAAAAGGGTCCATTTGTTGATCCAAAATTGTTAAAGAAAGCAATAAAGCAAAAACAAACAGGAGACAAAAGCGTTATAAAAACATGGTCAAGAGCAAGTACTATTCCACCAGAATTTGTGGGGCATACTTTTGGTGTTCATAATGGGAGAATTTTTGTTAATGTCTTTGTTACAGAGGCTATGGTGGGATATAGGTTGGGAGAGTTTTCGCATACCCGCACATTTAGAAGTCATGGAAGAGTGGTGGCGCGGGAGATGACTAAGACGTAAAGTAACTATGGAAGTGAAAGCAGCAACAAAAACAGAAAGAATAACTCCCAGAAAAGTAGGGCTTATCGCCCAAATTATTCGCAAAAAAAATGTTGAGGATGCGCTTGGCCTTTTGATGCTTATTAGAAAAAGGCCAGCAAAATCTCTTTACAAACTTTTAAAAAGCGCAGTCTCAAATGCAGTTAACAATGCCAAGTTAAATAAAGACCTGCTAGTTATTAAAAGAATAGAAGTAACACCAGGCCCAATGTTGAAAAGATTTCGAGCATCAACAAAAGGAAGAGTGCACCCTTATAAGAAGAGAAGCAGCCACATAAAGGTGATACTTGAAGAAAGGAGAAATTGATCTAATTGACCTAATTAACCTAATTTCTAAAATATTTAGGTTAATTAGAAATTAGTAATTAGAAATTGTCAGGATATGGGTCAGAAGATTAATCCAAAACTACTAAGATTAGGAACAGTTTACAACTGGAGCAGCCGATGGTATTCGGACAAAAAGTACAAGGAGAACGTTCTTGAAGATTATAAAATAAGACAGGCTCTAACTGATAAGCTCAAAAACGCTGGACTTTCCGAAATAGAAATAGAAAAATCTATTAACAGCGTCAGGTTAACTGTGCATGTGGCACGGCCTGGTATAGTTATTGGAAGAGGTGGCAGCGGTTTGGAAGATCTTAAGAGTTTTTTGCATAAAGTTTTAAATGTTGGGAAAAAATCAAAGATATCTCCAAAAATAGATATTAAAATAGAACCGATAAAAGAACCGAACTTGGATAGCTATTTGATTGCAAAAACTATTTCGGATCAATTAGTGAAGCGAATGCCGCATAGGAGAGTGATGGCTCAAGCGATTGGGAGAGTAATGGAAGCAGGAGCAAAAGGGATAAGAATTGTTATTGCGGGTAGAGTTGGAGGAGCAGAAATAGGAAGGAGCGAGAAGATACAGGTTGGAAAAGCTCCCCTTTCAACTATTAGAGAAAATATTAGCTTTTCAAGCGTTCCAGCCCTTACAAAAAAGGGGTATATAGGAGTGAAGATTTGGATAAATAGGTCATAACCAATTAGACTAATTTGTCTAATTAGACTAATATGCTTGTTCCAAAAAGAGCAAAATATAGAAAAGCATTCAAAGGGATAACAAAAGGCAATGCTCACAAGGGCACAAAAATTTCTTTTGGAGAATATGCTCTTATGGGAGAAGAGCGGGGTAGAATAACAAGTAGACAAATAGAAGCTGCAAGACGAGCTATTACGCATTATACCCAAAGAGGAGGAAGGCTTTGGATAACAATTTTTCCGCACAAGCCTATTACCAAGAAACCTGCAGAAACTAGAATGGGGGGCGGAAAAGGAGATGTGTTTGAGTTTGTGGCTCCAGTTAAGAGAGGTCGGATATTATTTGAGATGGCTGGGGTTACAAGAGACGTTGCCTATACAGCGTTAAAACTTGCAGGGCACAAGCTTGGAATAAAAACAAAAATAGTTGAAAAAAGAGAAAGTATATGAAAAAAAAAGATAAACAGGCGTTGAAAGAAAAGACGACTGAAGAACTAAAAACTTTGCTTAAAGAAAAGCGTAACGAGTTATTTGAATTAAGACTTGATAAAAGTCAGCATAAACTTAAAAATACAAAACTTTTGTTTTGGGCTAGAAAAGAGATAGCATTGATACTGACGCTAATTCGCGAAAAAGAATTATTGGAAAGCTTAAAAAAAGGAGGGAAAGAAACATGAAGCAAACTTTTGCAGGAGTAGTTGTGTCAAATAAAATGCAAAAAACTGTAGTAGTTAATGTTGTCTTTAAGAAGCCTCATCCTATTTATAAAAAACTTGTAAAGAGGGATAGAAAGATTAAGGCAGATACTGGCAGTAATTCTCTAAAAATTGGAGATAGAGTAAGAATTGTGGCCACAAGACCGATATCTAAAGATAAACATTTTAGGGTAGTGGAGGTTATAAAAAATGGTTCAGCATAGAACAATTTTGCGATCTGCGGATAATTCGGGTGCAAAATCATTGATGGTGATTCATGTTTTTAGCGGATCGAAAAAAAGATTTGGGTATTTGGGTGATATATTAACCTGCGTGGTTAAGGAGGGAGCGCCTACAGGTCAGGTTAAAGACGGAGAAATTGTAAAGGTAGTATTGGTGAGAACAAAAAAAGAATATAGAAGAAAAGATGGGTCGTATATTCGGTTTTCCGATAATGCAGGTGTTGTGATAGATAACCCGAAAGATAAAAATCCAAGAGCAACGCGAATTTTTGGACCGATTGCAAATGAAGTGAGAGAGAAAGGATTTGCAAAGATTGCAAGCATGGCGCCGGAGGTACTATAAAATATCAAATATCAAATATCAAAAATCAAAAATAATTGTGGGGAAGATATGAAGCTTAAGAAAGGAGATGAGGTAAAAATAATTAGAGGGAAAGATAAAGGAAGGACAGGAATCATAGATAAGGTTATTGGCAAAGACAAAGTTTTAATCCCTAATATTAATCAATATAAAAGACATTTAAAGAGGAAAACGCAGGGGCAAAAGTCCGAGATTGTAACTATTGCCAAATCTATTTCTGCTTATAGCGTTTCCCTTATCTGTCCCCGTTGCCGAAAAACAACAAGGGTTGGTTTTAAGATTGTAGGAACCGAAAAGTCAAGAGTTTGCAAGAAATGCAAGGAAGCTATTTAAGACTTAAGACTTAA
>CAZPZA010000030.1:0-1296 GCA_964590985.1 uncultured Gammaproteobacteria bacterium | reverse complement strand
ACTTAAGACTTAAGACTATGGAAAATCTTTATAAAGATTTTAAAAATAAAGTTTCACAAGAACTGCAAAAAGAACTGGCAGTAAAAAATTTCATGGCTGCTCCAGCCCTTTCTAAAATAGTAGTTAACATGGGAGTAAAGAATGCTTTGATAGATAAAAAAAATATTGAAAAAGCGGCTATAGCACTTGGACAGATTACTGGGCAGAAGCCAAAAGTAACTGTAGCTAAGAAATCGATCTCTGGTTTTAAATTACGAGAGGGAGACGAGATAGGTCTTATTGTAACACTGCGAGGTAGAAAAATGTATGATTTTTTTGTAAAATTAGTCTCTATTGTTTTGCCCCGTTTTAGAGATTTCCATGGAGTGAAAAAGGAGAGTTTTGACGGCCGAGGCAATTATACTCTTGGTTTTGTCGAAAACACTGTTTTTCCAGAAATTGATCCTGGAAAAGTTGATTTATCAGTTGGCAGACAGGGGTTGGGGATCACTATTGTAACAACGGCAAAAAACGATAAGGAAGGATATGCCCTTCTTAAAGCGATGGGCATGCCCTTTATGAAAAGTTAAAGGTTCAAAGTGCAAAGTTCAAAGTTAATTTTGAATTTTTAACTTTTAACTTTGAACTTGAGCGAACAGAGTGAGCGATTATGGCTAAGGTATCAAATATTGTAAAGTTTAAGAAAAAACAGAAGTACAAAGTTAGGCAAAGAAACCGATGCAATCTGTGTGGCAGAGCAAGAGCATACATGAGACATTTTGGTTTGTGCAGGATATGCTTTTTAGATCTTGCGTCTAAAGGTCAGTTACCAGGAGTAGTCAAAGCAAGCTGGTAGTAAAGATATTAAATATCAAATAGTAGATATTAAATAGATGTATAAGGAGATATGAATTATAGAATTGGGGATTTTGTTATAAGAATAAAAAACGCGAGTCTTGCCAAAAGAAGGAAATTTGTCGCGCCTTATAGCAAGGTAGTTTTAGAGATTGGAAAGGTTTTGGTTAAAAAAGGATTTTTAGAAAGCATAAAGGAAGCGACAGTTAAGGACAAGAAGCATTTGGAAGTAGTAGTTAAGTTTGACAGAAGAACACCTGTTATATCGAATATAGAAATAATATCCAAGCCAAGTTTGAGAATTTATGCTTCTTCTAAACAGATACCGGAAATCGAAAAAAAAGGCAGAAGCATAGCAATAATATCTACGACTAAAGGGATAATGATTGGAGAAGATGCTTACAAAAAAGGTATAGGAGGAGAAGTGCTTTTTAAGATATGGTAATAAAAAAGTCAAAAGTT
>CAZPZA010000029.1:3895-8852 GCA_964590985.1 uncultured Gammaproteobacteria bacterium | reverse complement strand
ATAAAAGCGTTTATAGATTTTATCAAACTATCGTACTTATATCTAAGATTTTTATATATGTATAATGAAATGTAACCCAAATCTCTTGCCAAAACTAAAAAGTATATAACTTCTCCAGCAGAACCTCGTGCATTGTACAAAAATTGTATGAATTCCCTAGTAGTGTGTCTATAGAAACCCTCAACAATATTAGCAGGAACCGATGAGGAACATCTTCTTAATTGTGAAGTGATTCCGTAGGTCTCTTCTTTTGGAAAAAGCTGTGTCAGCTTATATACTTCCAAAGCAAGTCCATGACTGTCTTGCCACACTCTCAAATCTTCAAAACTAGTTATTTTATTACTCATTTCATAAATTCACCATTCACTATTCACCATTCACCATTACACCCAATCAGCAAAATACTTTGAGCGCTTTTTAAACACAAAAAAACCTACAACTAGTAGTATTACTGTCTCAAGAACAGAAACGCCCAACGCACTCCAGGCTACCATATTTTCTCCCAAAAAAATCGCTTGAAAAGCAGTTATTATTCCAACCATTGGATTAAGTTGGTAAAAGCCCAAAAACAGCTTTGGGACAAAACTAATTGGATAAAGAATAGGAGTCAGGTAAAACCAAGGAACAAGTATAGCCTGAAGCATAAAAGACACATCTCTATAGTAAACATCAAGACTTGATAGCAATAGCGAAAGAGAAATAGCAAAAAGCGCCACCAAAACGACAAGAGGTATAAGAAAAAGTAGTGGAAACCATAGACCGGCTGTAATAATTACAAACATAACAAGAAGAATTAAAGACAAAACAAATATAAAAAGATGGGCGAAAACAGACGATATAGGCAGAATCTCGCGAGGGAATGGAACCTTTTTAATCAAATCTCTATTTGCGATAAGAGAGGATGTGCCTGCTTGAACGCTCAAAGAAAAAAACATCCAGGGCAGAAGTCCAGAAAAAACAAAAAGAGGATAGTTATCAATCTGAATTTTTATAATAAATGAAAACACGATAGTCAAAACTAGCATTTGAAGCAATGGATTAATAACAATCCACAAGAATCCAAAAGCTGTAGATTTATATTTCGATTTTAGTTCTTTGCTAGCCAGTGCAAAAGTCAGGTCGTAAAGATAAATAAGATTTCGAAGTTTCATAAAGAACAGTCTATTTTAGCATAGCTTCATAAAGAACAGGAATAAGTGGATTTTCCGAATCGAGGTCTTTTTCAAGAGTAACTAACAACCTCCCTGCTTCTTCTTTCTCGCCAAGAGCTATATCAAGCAAAATAAGCTTGACATAAGTCTCCCCAAGATCTTTTTTAAAACCAGTATAATCATACAAATATTCAAATCCCTTAAATGAACTGTTAAGGGGAAATGCCCCCTCAACTGCCAGCTTTAGATTATCTCTTGCTTTCTCTTTGTCCTTTAATTTAAGATAGGTATCTGAAACTGCATTATATAGTCTTGGGTGACTATATGGATTAAGCCCAACTGCTTCTTCAAACCATTTTTTCGCCTCCTTGTAGTTTTCTTTTTGAAACTCAATCAAACCGATTCTATAAAGCGGCTCTGAATTAAAAACAGAAAGCCAACTTGCTTTGCGATATAGGTTTTTTGCACCTTCGGGTCTTTTTTGAATTTCTTTTATTTGTCCGTACAAAAATTGTGAGGAAAAATCGTAAGGATTAAATTTAATTGCTTTCAATATACTACCCTCTGCCTCCTGCACCTTACCTTCTTCTAAGCTTTTCTTTGCCATCTCATAACTTCTGTCACTAATTCCCAACATTAGTGCAACAACCAAGGGGAAAAAAAGAAATAAATAGAGAGTCTTTTTTATTCCAACCACCTCAAATACTTTTTCTTTTTTTGACAAACTAGCCAAAACAATTGCCATTAAGATCCAAAATATTGAATAAAGAGAAATTCGACTCCAATCTGTATCTATAATTGCATGCGCTCCCGAACCAAATAATGCAGCAGCTGCGCCAGCCAACAATGGATATCTAACATTATCTGCAATTTCCTTTCTTGTTCTAAAAACTATAAGTATTGCGCTTAATATAATTGCAATAAACAGCAGAAATCCAACAATTCCAGTTTCTGCAGCATATTCTAAATACTGATTGTGCGTGTTTTTTGCGTATAACCACGGTGCCTCCTGATACTTCTGGTAAGCCGAGCCAAAAGCTCCAGGGCCAACCCCAAAAACTGGATTGTCGGAAATCATGTAGAAAGTACCCCGCCAGACTGTTACTCGCAGATTTCCACTAACTGTTCTTGTTTCTGAAAACAATTCCTCTTTTATGCTTCTTAACTTATCGACAATGCCTAATGGCTGAAAAATCGTAACTATGAGTATAAAAAGCATTACCAAAACAAAGATAGGCTTTATTGCCAATTTCATTCTTCTAAAATAAATAAGTGCAAAAACCATTAGTCCTGCAGATAGACTCAACCACGCACCTCTGGACTGCGTAAGAACAATACCAACTATAAGAACTAAAAGTAAGAAAAATAAAAAAGGCTTAAAATAAAAATTACGGGTGACTAAGAATAAATTCCACAAAAGAGGAATTAGAATAACCAAAAAACCAGCCATTTGATTGTGCCAATAAAAAGATCCAACTAAATATGTTCCTTTCTGGAGTTCGCCCCACGAAAAAAAATAATACATATCCCTTGCAACCAAAAATGTACCTATAATTGTAAAGGACGAAAGAAGAAAAAATTGTATAGATTTCTTTTTTCTTACTAAATTATAGATGGCAAAAAAAAGTGCAAAATAAGAAGCTGTTTTTAAAATCTCCCATATTGTCTCTGATATGTCTTTGGAAAAAAAACCTGCAATAATCATCCAGCCAAAAAACAAGAAAATAAAAGAAGATGCCTCCATAGGAAAAGAAATTTTCCTATATTTCAAAACGATAAGGATTAGAGAACAAAAACCTATACTTGAAAGAAAAATTAAAAACGACCTTTCATTGGTTACTCTTTCTTGAAGAACAACAAGACTTATAAAAAGTATAATTAAAAGACCTACAGCAAAATCAAAAAGACCAATCTTTTTTAATGCATTAACTGCCTTTTTCACAATTTATGCTTAGTTTTAACGTCCATTTGTTTTTGATATCTGATTTTTGATTTTTCTATAGTGCTCCCTTGCCAGTTATCATTGCCCAAGGAGTCTTGGCAATAATCCAAAGATCATATAAAATACTGCTTTTTTTTACATAATAAGCATCCATTTTTATGCGTTTATCAAAGTTTATCTCACTTCTACCACTTACCTGCCAGTGGCCTGTAATCCCAGGTTTTACAGATAACACAACTTTTACGTGTTTGGCGGTATAAGGATATTTTTTTTGCTGATTCTGTAGTTCATCCATGTAATAAGCCCTTGGTCCAACCAAGCTCATTTCTCCTTTTAATACATTAAAAAGTTGCGGAATTTCGTCTAATGAATGTTTCCTAATAAATCGCCCAACCTTTGTTATTCGGGGATCGTCTTTTAGTTTATAGCTTCCTTTCTTGTAAGCATCGTAGAGTTTTTTGTATTTGGGGTTGTTTCTTAAGATATCGTGTGCGTTTTCCACCATAGATCTAAGTTTATACATCTTAAAAAGCTTACCCTTTCTTCCAACTCTTTGTGGGGTATCTGCCAAAATAGGTCCTTTTGAATCAAGTTTTATCGCTATAATGATGGCTACTATGATAGGCAAAAATAGTGTAAGTAAAATAATTACAAAAAAAATATCCATTATCCTCTTGACAAAATCTGTTACTCCATTTCTTTTCACTTCCAAATACTCCATAGTTTAGGCTAGGTGTTCATTGGAGGTTCCCGTTAAACCTTCGACCAACTTTTTTATCTTGGGAACAGAGGTTTTTCGACAAATCAACACAACATCATCTGTATTAATCACCACCATTTCCGAAAGATCAATGCCTACTGCCAACTGATTTGTGTAGTTAAAAACCAAACAGTCTTTTGAATCTTCAAGCATTACTTTCCCTTTTGTTACATTTTCTGCCGCAGTTGTTTCTAAGGCTTCCTTTAATGCCTCCCATGCTCCCACATCGCTCCAACCAAGATCAGCTGCAATAACGCAAACTCGTTTGGGATTTATTTTTTCCAAAATCGCATTATCAAAACTTATCTTTTCCAATGTGGGATAAATCTTTTCAACTACTTTGTTAAATTCTTCTGTTCTTACAGCTTTTTGTATTTTTATAATCCCTTTCCACAAACGAGGCGCAAATTTTTTAAACTGCGATAATAAAAATGCAGATGTAGTGATAAAATACCCAGGATTCCAGGCGAATTTGTCATTTTCTAAAAATTTCTCGGCTTCTTTAAGACTTGGTCTATAAATAAGTCTTTTGAATCCAAAAACCTTTGTTCCTTTTATTTCTTTTTTTTCATTACCAAACTCAATCCAACCTAAATTTTGATTGGCAAACCGAGCCCTCTGTCCTATAAGAACAAGGGAGTTATTATCTTTTTTTACCAAACTTTCACCAAAATGCAAAACTTCGCGAAACCGCCTTTCTTTTTTTAGAAAATGGTCACTCCATAAAATTGCTATAGGAGTATTTGGATATTCTTTACCAATAATTGAAAGGGTGAGACCTACGGCAGGTCCTACATCTCTAAGCGCAGGCTCGAAAATAAAATTAGTACTAGGAATCTTAGGAAGTTGCTCTTTTACAACGTTTTCGTACCTTTTGCCTGTAGCAATATAAATATCTTTAAACTTGAAATCCCCAACAAGCCGATTAACTGTTAACTGCAAAGTTGATTTATCACCTATTATTTTTCCAAATTGCTTTGGACTATTTTTCCGAGAAAGCGGCCAAAGCCTTGTTCCAACGCCTCCTGCAAAAACAACAATCTTCATAAATATATCAAAAATCAAAAATTAAATATCAAAAATACAAATTAAATATAAAATATA
>CAZPZA010000029.1:0-3795 GCA_964590985.1 uncultured Gammaproteobacteria bacterium | reverse complement strand
TTTAATGTTTGGCTAGCTTTTCTTTAACCACCTTCATAAACTCCTTTTTAAACCTCCCAAACGAAAACTTTTCTGCATTTCTTATGCAGTCTTTCGAACTAATTGTTACATTGTTAAATTGTTCAATTGCAATACATAGGCTTTCAATGGTTTGCTCATCAAAAAATAAACCTGTTTTTCCTTCAATAATTGCCTCAAGGGCACCACCACCTCTAAAAGCAATAACAGGCTTGCCAAAATTCTGTGCTTCCAGAATTGTCAAACCAAAATCCTCAACACCTGGAAAAATCAGACAACGACAACCTTTATAATACTCTACCAACTCTTTATCAGTCAAGTTACCCAAAAATTCGATGGTCTTACCACTTATACCCTTGAGATAGCTCTCCTCTGAACCATTGCCTACAATTTTCAAAGGAACCTTGAGCTTATTAAATGCCGAAATTGCAAGATCTATTTTTTTGTAAGGAACAAGGCGAGAGACAATCAAAAAATAACCAGTATTAGGTATTAAGTATTTTGTATCATGTATTTTATTTTCGCCGTTCCTATACTTACTACTTAATACTTTATACTTAATACTATCTACTGGCGGATAAACCACTACCGACTCTCTTCCATAATACTTCTTAATCCTTCCTTGCACTTCTTTAGAAATCGCAACATAAACATCTGGTCTTTGCCCTGCAACCTTATCCCAAGTTCTTAAATAAGAAACAAGAGGCTTTGAAACAAATCTTAATACATTATCTTTAAAATAATCATCATAACCGCTCCAAAGATAACGTGTTGGGGTTAAGCAGTAACAGATATGAATTGTCTTTGGTTTTGTAATTATGCCTTTTGCTGCCTCGCTTGTAACCGAAATTACTAAATCGTATTCATCAAAAGAAAAGCTTTCAAAAGCAATAGGCATTAAGGCTGCATAAAGTTGGTGAGCCGAAGAAGCAAGAGGAAATTTCTGCAAGAGTGACGTTCTGATATAAAAGTCTTTAGCCCATGGAGCGGTTTTATTATTATAAACAGACGTATAAAGTGGGGCATCTGGAAATAACTTATGCAATGCCAAAAGCACTCTCTCCGCCCCTCCCCACTTATTCACCCGATCATACACAATTGCTACTTTCATTCCAAACTCTTCCAAAGATAACAAGATGCTATACTTAGATATAGTTGACACAGCAAAGACAGCGGTTTCTTATAATCTATTCTATTTCCCATAATGTCATCATTCATTATAACAAACTAAACAGAGCAAAGTGTTTTCTAACTAAATCCTGTGGTTTCCTTGATGTACAATAAGATGCTATAGTGTGTTGATGTACTAAGATCAATAAAAGATCAGTGGGATCTGGAATCTGTCTAAAGTCTATTACTACATAGTACTGTACTTTAGCGAGTTAAGAGGTTTTCTTCCTTTACTTTCTCATCCAGAAATATCTTTACCAGCGATTGATACGGTACGTCTTTTTTATTGGCTATTGCTTTCAAAGAATGTAATAGAGACTCTGGTACTCTAATTGTAATTGTTCTTGTTGATGGCTTCAGATTTGGGAATACTGGATTTATTATTGCCTTTTTTATATCGAAATAATCAGTGCTATCATGAGTTCCCCAAAACTTAGCTTCCTCATCTTCATTTTTAAATTTAGGTATTTTTTTAAGTTTTTTCATAAATTTCACCTCCTGCTTCTTGGAATTCTTTCCGCTCTTTTTTATTTTGATCCCGGCACGAAATTACCCGAATTTTATTATTTCTAATTGTAAAAATCATAAATATCAACCTTTTCTTATTTGTTTGTCCATAAACTCGAAATCTTTCTTCAGTTTGAGAATGGGTTTCGTCTTCATTTACAATAAGCGGCTTATTTAAAAACACCTCCTCGCATTCTCTGTAATTAACATTATGTTTCTTAATATGCTCAAGATTTCCCTTATCCCATTCAAAACCTACAATTTTGGATACATCGAAGCCATTTCCCATCTGTATTTAATGATACAATACATGTTTATCTGTGTCAAGATCACAGTAAATGTTTAAGGAAGAAAAGTTTATCCTAAAGTCTATTGCTACATAGCGCTATACTTTGAAATCAAATTACACCCTCTCCGCTTACACCCTCGGAACGTACATGATGTTTACGTTCCAAGGGGTGTCTTACGATTACGCCTACACCTTCTGGTCTGTTCATTAAATTCGCAATTTCCTTTTCGGCGAGTTCTACTGCCTTTCTCACTCTCTTAGCTTCTAAATAATTCTTCCAAATATATCCAATCTTAAGTACTTCTAATACCGTATATCATCTGTAAAGTCTTTTTCCGCCTCGTAATAATTCTGGATGGATGTATCCTTGCCTCTCCCAACTATAGAGTTTTTCTCTGATAATACATGGGAAAAAATCAGCTAGTTCATCTGTCCCATACCTTATAGCCTCTCCCTCAGAAGATTTAGCAAGACTTAACAATTTTTCTAAAGCCTCTTGTTTCCCTGGTCCCCAAACATTAGAAGCTTCTGCAGTTACCTCCAAGGGCTGAATTGGCACTGGAGCAATGTTCTGACGCACATGACCAACGTCAGCTCCAACTAATCCAATACCCATTCCCATCAATGTGATATTCTTAATGCCAGGCGGCTTTTCAAGGTCATTTAGAAAATTGCTAACTATTCTAACTATTTCTGTTCCATCTTCTGCCTCTACCTGAAGGTCTAATCTTAAATAGAACTTACTTTCTCTTTCCATAATTATCTACAAGACTTTACTTTTGTCTTATAGTGGTGTATACTATAAACTATGACGCAGGGTGAAAGTCAAGTAAGGGTTTAGTTTGTTTGCGCAAAAGGATTAATTACTTGGATTTGAGGAAATATTTTAAAATCTCTTACATTATCTGTAACAACCGTATCAATACTGGAACTTAAGCATGTTGCAACAAGATAGGCATCAAAGACTTTATCGGAGGAAAGATTATACTTTTTAATAAGTTCAAGCGCGATTTGGTAAGTTCTGTGGTCAGGGGTTACCACTTCTCCTGCTTTTAAAATTCGATCAACTGCTTCAATGGCCTCATGAGATTTCATGGGATTGGGAAACTTTGGATGAGTTAAAACTCTTAGGGTTTCAAAAATATTTTGTTGAGCAACCACAAATGCGCCTATATTTTTTCTTAAAAAGTCTTGAGCCTTTTTGTGTTTTGGCGAAGATATATTGATGGAATATACCAAAACATTAGAGTCTATTAATGTCACTTTTAAGGTTTAATATAATAATCTGCTCTTGTTAAGCTATCTAAAGGCTCACCCAAATCATGTATTTTAAAAATAATTTTTTTTGCTTTCTTTCTGTGTTCTTTCTCAAGGTAAATTTTAAGAGCACGATTAAAAATATCCTGCATAGTAGTCTTTTCCTCCAGAGCAACCCTTTCTGCAATATTTTTTAAGTTTTCCTCAAGTCGCAATGTGGTTCTAACTAAACTTCTCATGTTTTAAGCTTGACACATTTATGACAATATGTCAATAGTCATTTATTTTAAACCTTATAGTGTGATAAAATGCTGCTATGACTAATAGCGAAAATCACGTTAAGGTTAAACTTTTAAGTATTCACGAATTCGCTCAAGTTTGTCGTACGACTCCTCGTACGCTTCGTTTCTATGAGCAAAAGGGGTTGTTTAAACCTGCTATGGTTGATAGTAATAATAAATATCGTTTCTACAATCCAAAACAAGCTCGGGATTTTTTAAAAATTAGGCTTTTGCAAAATTTTCATACCCCATTGAAGCAAATCCGAAGTTCTT
>CAZPZA010000028.1:0-9793 GCA_964590985.1 uncultured Gammaproteobacteria bacterium | reverse complement strand
AGCAGCAGAGAGGCTTTGGAGGCAGTAAAATCCATAAAAGGAGAAGGAAAAACAACAGAGGAGAAGATAAGACTGGCGCTTAAGGAGATGGGGAAAAAATAGAAATTCAAAGTTCAAAATTCAAAATGCAAAATTACTCGCCTCGCTAAAGCTTTGGCGAAGCGGGCAATTCAAAATTAAAAATTAAGAACGATCAACTTTTGAATTTTTACTTGTGGTTTTTGAGTTTTGACTTTTAACTTTTGATTTATGTCTAATGATAAAATGACAAACCAAAGAAAAAAGAAGGCCTCTGTTGAAAACATAAGCCCGGAAGAGGAGGTTTTATTTACCTCCCTTCGGGCCCAAGCCTGGGAGGAGTTTTATGGACAAAAGCTAATTAAAGAATCTTTGAAAATAACAATTTCTGCTGCTTGTAAAAGAAAAGAGGCATTAGAACATATTCTTTTGTATGGTCCACCAGGTCTTGGTAAAACAACACTTTCTCACTTAATTGCCAAAGAAATGGGAAGCAACATTCGTATTACTTCTGGTCCTGCGATAGAACGCGCTGGAGATCTTGCTTCCATCCTTACCAATCTTGAAAAAAGAGACATACTTTTTATAGACGAGATTCACAGGCTCAACAAAGTAGTAGAGGAGACTCTATATCCTGCAATGGAGGATTATGCTTTAGATATTATTTTGGGTAAAGGACCATCGGCTAGGACTTTAAGATTAGACCTTCCCCAATTTACTATTATTGGCGCAACAACAAGAATTGGACTTTTGTCAGCGCCTTTGCGGGATAGGTTTGGGGTGGTTCATCGCCTAAATTTCTATAATCCCCAAGAACTCGAAGGAATAATAATTAATGCTTCAAAAAAACTGTCGGTTCCTATAGATAAAGAAAGTATTAAGGAAATTGCTAAAAGGGCAAGGGGGACTCCTAGAATTGCTTTAAAACTCTTAAAAAGAGGCCGAGATTTTGTGCAAGTGAGAGGAGAGGGAAAAATAACTAAAGATTTAGCTAAAGAGGCTTTGAAAATGCTAGAGGTAGATAATTTGGGGCTTGATGGCAGTGACAAGCGCTTTATAAGAGCAATTGTAGAAAAGCACAATGGAGGACCGGTGGGAATTGAAACTATTGCTGCAACTATTTCCGAGGACATTGGAACCATAGAGGAGGTAATAGAGCCATATCTTTTGCAGATTGGCTTTTTAAAAAGAACAAATAAGGGCAGAGTCATCACTAAGTCAGCGTATGAGCATTTGGGAATAGAGTTTGTGGAAGAAAATAAAGAGCAACAGAAGTTATTGTAGTTTCGGTTATTGATATAGCGGGCGTTTAAGTATACACTGTTTTCGTATGACACAAGTGATTCCAGTCACACAAGCAAGACGTGATTTACTAAAACTCGTTGATATGATTGATGAGGATTATACCCGTGTGGATTTGACAAAAAAGGGTAGAGTGAAAGCAAGTCTTGTTTCGCCTGATTACCTTGATTCGCTTGAGGAAACAATTTACACGCTCGAACACTCTATAGATGATATTCGGGAAGCGGAAAAAGAAATTGCTGAAGGGAAGTATATAACCTTAGAAGAATTAAAAAAAGATCTCAAGAAGCGTCTTTTAAAAAATGCCCGCTAAATTCTTTGTTACCCAAAGTTCTGCAAAGAAAAATCTTAGGAGGCTTCGCTATAAATATCCATAAGAAGATAATTAAGACTTTTGATAAAATTCAAGAGAATCCACTAATTGGGGTAAAATTGCATGGAGATCTGGAAAATTATTACAAATTTAGAGTTGGAGATTACAGAATTGTATATACATTTTATAGAAAGGAAAGCTTAGTTAAGATAGTCAAAGTAGAACATCGTCAAGGCGTATACAAGTAAGTTTTGCAGAAAATCGTCTTACATTTGTTTCATTTCAAAATCAAATACCTTTTTGGCGATTTCGGCAATAGTGTTTTGAGTTTCTTTTTCCTGATCTCCAATATCAGAGGTTAGGACTCCCAAGAAAAAAACAGTATCTTTGTTTTTTATAATTCCAACATCGTGCATTGTTCCTATATCGTCTCCTGTTTTGTGATAGACAACAGTGTTTTCTTTGATAAGCTTTGGCAGTCTGTCCTCTATATCTGTATCTGTAAGAAAACCCAATAGTTCTTTTGTAAGAGAAGAAGTAGTCACTTGCTGATTATAAATTTTCTGAAAAAGAATAGCCGTATCAGTTAATGAAGTTTTATTGTTTGGTATATTTGTTTGAGTTAACCCCCACTCTTTTATTGTTTTATGCACCATTTCATTTCCTATTTTTCCAAGAAGCACATACGCAGCAGTATTGTCTGATTTCTGAAGAGCAAGTCTTGAGAGATACCTTAATGAATATACGCCACCTGGTTTCTCGTAACGCAAAATTCCAGTTCCGTAGTCTTGGATATCGCCTTGTTGTATGGTAACCTTTTCGTCAAGATCTATTTTATTTTTGGCTGCCAAGTAATATAAAACAGCAACGATTGACACCTTGTTAACAGAGGCTGCCGTATATATACCGTCTTGGTTTATCCCAAAGGAGTTATCTTTTGAAAGACTTAAAAAATAAACAGCATAGTTTCCCTTGTTTCTTGCAATTAGATCACCAACGTCTTTTTTAAGCTGTTCTGTTGCGTTTTTGGAATTTGAAAATAAAGAAAATTTTGGTAGAAAGGTTAAATTTCTTCCTATTATAAGAGTTGTAATAATTAACAATACAATATAAAACGTTTTTTTCATCTTGCTATTTTGGGTCTGTATTGAAGAGCTTCTGCAATATGAGAAGGATTGACATCCAAAGATCCTTCTAAATCCGCAATGGTTCTTGAGAGCTTTATGATTCTATGATACGAGCGAGCAGAAAGTTGCATCTTATCAACAGCACTTCTTAGAAGCGTAAGACAATCATTAGAAAGATCGCAAAATCTTTTGATGTCAATGTTTCTCATTTCCGAGTTTGAAGAAATATTGCTGTTCTCAAAACGTTTGGTTTGCATCTCTCTTGCTTTTTGGACTCTTGTTCTTATTTGTTTGGAGCCCTCCGTCTTTGTATTTTTGTAATCTTGAGTGAGCTTGTCTGCCTTTACAGCTGGAACATCCAAGTGAATATCAATCCTATCTAGCATAGGGCCAGAGACTCGTTTTTGGTATCTTAATATTTGGCTTGGAGCGCATCTGCATTCGTGGTGTGGGTCTCCTAAATATCCGCATGGGCATGGATTCTGCGCTGCAATAAGCATAAATTTTGCTGGAAACGTAACTCTTGCGTTTGCGCGAGAAATTGTTATTATTCCATCTTCCAATGGTTGCCTTAAGGTTTCTAAGACATAATGAGAAAATTCCGAGAATTCGTCCAAAAATAGCACTCCTCGGTGAGCAAGAGATATTTCTCCTGGCTTTGGGATACCTCCGCCTCCTATGAGTCCAATATGAGAAGTAGTATGGTGTGGTGCTCTAAATGGTCTTTTTATGAGGAGAAAATCTTTGTCCAAAAGTCCCGAGATGCTATAAATCTTTGTTACCTCTAGGGCTTCTTCAAAGGTAAGTTTGGGAAGAATAGAGGGAAGGGTTCTTGAAATAAGCGTTTTTCCTGCCCCTGGCGGTCCTTTTAAGAGAATATTATGTGATCCTGCTGCTGCGATTTCTAAAGCGCGTTTTGCTCTTTCTTGGCCTTTTATGTCTTTCATGTCAAAATCAAATGTTTCATCTTGTATAATTTCTTCAAAAGAAATGGTTTCGTGGGGATTTATGTTTTTTAATCCTGTTAGGTGTTGATAAAGACTAAAAAGATTGGTAGTAGGATAAATTTCGATATTTGTAAGAATTGCCGCTTCTTTTGCATTAACATTTGGCAGAAAAACTCTTTTTAGATTTTTCTCTTTGGCAAGAAGGGCATAAAGAAGCGCGCCATTTGTGCGCCTTAATTTGCCATCCAAAGATAATTCTCCCATAAAAAGAGAATCTTTTATATCTGCCCTTATTTGTTCTGACGCAATAAGAATGCCAAGAGCAATAGGAAGATCGTAGGATGGGCCTTCTTTGGGAAGATCAGCAGGCGCAAGATTGACTGTTATGCGTTTGGAGGGGAAATCAAATCCCGTATTTTTTATAGCGCTTCTTACTCTTTCTTTTGCTTCCTCCACTGCTTTGTCTGGAAGACCTACTATGGTAAAAGATGGAAGATGACCAGAGGCGATGTCAACTTCTACTTCAACCGGTACTGCATCAAGCCCCACAACAGCACAAGAGTAAACCTTGGCAAGCATAGAATTATAATAGCATTTTTGGCAGAAAGCTAATAGAGGAAGGCAGAGATGATCTATTTTTATTGTTTCAAAATTTCTCCCAAGCGTTTTATTTCCTCGCCATATCTTGTCCAATTTCCTTCTCTTTGCGCTCTTAGAGCGTTTTCGTAAGTGTCAATTGCTTGGCTTATTATCCCTTGAATGTTTTGGGGAGGAGCTGTAGCTATTGGTTTTTCTTTCTTTTCTTTTTCTTCAGCTTCTGTTGTGTCTGTTCCAAAAATTTTGGCAAGTCCTTCTTCCAGGGTTTCTTCCATGGCGATTTTGTTCTTATACGCTACAATTACTCTTTTAAGCTCGGGTATCTTGCCTGCGTCTGCTTTTAAGTAGAGCGGCTGCACGTAAATTAGAGATTCTTCTATAGGAATGACAAGAAGAGGCCCTTTTATAACTTGGGAGCCGCGTTGGTCCCAAAGAGTAATTTGTCTGCTTATTTCCGCGTCTTGATTAATTCTGGCGATTACCTGTTTTGGGCCAAAGATAAGTTTTTGTTTTGGAAAGCGATAAACCAAAAGTTTGGCGTAATTTTGCCTATCATTTCTTGCCACCATCCAAGCGGAAAGATTGTCTTTGCCGCGCGGAGTAAACGGAAGCATTAGAATATACTCTTCTTCTTTTTCTTCTGGAAGTTTCATTATTATGTGTCTTGGAGCTATAGCGGAAAGATTGTTGGAGTCCGTGCTTTCTCCCTCTGGAGCAATAGATGGAATTTCCCATTGGTCTTCTTTGTTATAAAATATTTGGGGTTCACCCATGTGATAAATAGTATAAGCTGTGGTTTGCAAAGTAAAAATATCCTCGGGATAGCGCAGATGAGAAATTAGACTTTTGGGCATTTCTGAAAGCGGACGAAATGTTTTGGGAAAAATTTTGGCATAGGTATTGATAATAGGATCATCCATATCCGCCTGATAAAACGTAACTGTGCCATTGTAGGCATCAAGAACTAGTTTTGCTGAATTTCTGATATAATTTACTCTTTCGGTGTTAAGGAGCAGTGGTTGAGAGTAAGGATAAAGATTCGTTGAAGTATATCCGTCCATAATCCAATATATTTTTCCATCTGCAATTACAGCATATGGGTCGCGGTCAAAAGTCAAAAATGGAGCAATTTTGGATACCCTCTCTTTAATTCTCCGATAGTATAGGATTTTGCTTTCATGGGTTATGTCGTTTGATAAAAGAATCTTTAAGGAATTAAAGCGAATGGCATAAAAAAGGCGTTTTGCGAATGAATCTATCTCTACGCCGGCGCTGCCTTGGTAAGTAGTAAACACGTTCTCTTCACCTTCCGGGTAATCGAATTCTTTTGATTTGGTTTTGACGAAAACGTAGTCATTGGATAGCTCTCCAAAGTATATTTCAGGACGATTGATCGCAAGCTCTTTTACTTCGGATTTGGGCGGCAGATCCTTGACAAAAAGAACAGGTAGTCCTTCTGTAGTTACTTGATTCACGGGTCCTGCAGTTATACCATAGCCATGAGTAAATGTGAATCTTTCGTTAATCCAGCTTCTGTTGGGAAGACTTTCCGAGGAGAGTTCTCTAAGAGAAAGCATAGTTTGGCGTATTTCTCCGTCAATTATGTAGCGGTCATTGCTTATAGAGTTAAATTCATAATATGTTCTTATTTCCTGTATTTGGGAAAATGTGGAAAGAAGAGGAGATCTGTCCCAAAGACGAACGTTTTTAATAGTGGGGCCGTTATTGGCAATATCTGTTGAGGTTAGTGCTTTATCTCCCGAGATTTCGCGTTCGTCTATATTATGCAATCCAAAAGCCTCACGCGTGGCAAGAATATTGTTTTTTATAAAAGGAGTTTCTTTGGCTAATTCGTTTGGAGCGACTATTAGCTTGTTAAAAATAGGCGGCACAAAAGCGGATGTTAATCCAAGCAAAAAATAAATTGCTATTGTTCCCAAAAGAAAAGAGATTTTTCCCTTTATTCCCCAGTATAAACTACCTAAGGCGACAAGAATAGAAGCGACCATAGATGCACGAAGAAGTGGAATAATTACGTTTACATCCGTAAAGACAGGTCCAAAAACAGGGCCGCTTTGACTAGTTAGGAGCTTAAACAAAGAAAGGTAGATATCAGCGGCAATGGTTAATAAGAGTATAAAAAGCAGAATAGCAATGTGAAGTCTTGCGCCAGGACTTGCGGAATTGGTTTTATCTAATCGATTTTTGCCCAATTTGGCCATAAAGCTTGCCAAATTGAAACTGCCGCGAAGGATATAAATAGCAATACTGCCAATTAGGGAAAAAATCGTAAGGATTTTTATAATGCCAAGGGTAAGTCCTAAAATAGGTAGGTGGAAAACATAAAATCCGACATCTTTTTCAAAAATAGGATCTTTTATGCCAAAAGGCGTAGCATGAATAAACTTAAGAACATCTTGCCAGCTGGAAGCGACTATTATTCCGAAAAATAAAGACAAGATAATAGAAGCTACAATAACAATTTTTATTAGCAAGCGGTTGTCAAAGCTTACCATTTGTCCCACCAAACTTTCAGGTATGGTTGCCATCCAGGGAATTTTTGAGTAGGAAGAAGCTGTAAAGTTGGCAAGAAGAAAAATGAGAGAAAAGATGGCGGCGCCTAGAAATAGAAATATTTTGGTTAGCAGGGATATGGTAAAGATTTGGCTAAATCCAACTTCGGAAAACCACCACCAATCTGTAACAAGAAAGACAAGAGTTGAAAAGAAAATAAAAGAAAGGGCGAGGGCTACTACTGCAATTCCGGTAAAAAATTTGACAATATTCACAGCAAAAAAACTTTAATTAGACGTTGTCATCTTACCATATTAAGCAGCATTTGCAAACCCGCCAGTTTGTACAAATTAACTCCACTGCGCATGTTTTTCATTAAGGTCCTTGCTCAAGGAGCGATGTGGATATAAAGATAACGATTATTCCCAATAAGAGTAACATGCTTTCTATGATTGCGAATCCTTGCCTTTTCTCATAGTGAATTTCTGGAATAAGATCGGAAGCTGCAATATAAATAAAAAAACCTGCAGTTAAGGCAAGAAGAATAGGAATATAGTTTTCTAAAACACTGCCCAATAGATATGTTATTATAGCGCCTAAAAATGCAAAAGATGCGCTTACTATATTTACAAGTAGCACCTTTTTTCTTGGAAGCCCTTTATGGAGCAAAAGCCCAATGTCTCCAATCTCTTGGGGAATCTCGTGAGCAGCCACTGCAATTGTTGTTGCAATACCCAAGGGAATACTTACTAGAAAGGTGGCAGCTATTACAATGCCGTCAATAAAGTTATGGGCTGTGTCCCCAATTACAATAAGAGACACTATTGATTTTGATTCTTTTTCATGCCCGTGATATTCTTCGTGATGGTGAAACCAATGAATAAATCGCTCGATAAGGAAGAACAATACAATGCCAATTAATGCCCATAAGTGTACATTTATGTCTAGTTCTTCAGCCGAAGCCGCGTTTGACGCGGCTTTTTGTACTGCTTCGGGCAACAGATCAAAAAATGCCGAACCAAGAAGAATTCCTGCTGCAAAACTGGCTAAAAAATGAGATGTCTTAAGCGCAAATTTTTCCTTAGATAAAAGAATAACGCCTCCAATTAGTGCTGCAATGCTGCCTATAAAAGTAAATAATAAAATGTATCCTAATGTTGACATTGGGATATATTATATAGACTTTGATTACTCTTATCAATGAAAGATACGTAGCCGTTTAAGATTTGACAAGGATTGGGAACTCTTGTCAATTACCAACAAGTATCTTGTTTTTTTATTTAAGATTGAATATTATTAATATATAGGTATGCATAAAGTACTTATTATAGAAGACGAGGATAACATAAGAGAAGTGTATAAAGAAGAATTAGAGTCTTCGGGTTTTGTAGTGCGTGCTTGTTCCACAGGCCAACAAGGACTGGATATTTTCTTTCAAGAAGACTTCGACCTCGTGTTGTTAGATCTAGTGCTTCCGGACATAAGCGGATTGTACATTCTAGAAAAGATAAAAAAAGATAGTGTCAAAAAGACCGTTTCGGTAGTGATTCTTTCTAATTTAGATCAAGATATTATAGTAAGACAGGGCTTGAAGCTCGGTGCCGAAACATATCTGCAAAAAGTCGCCAACACCCCAGACGTAATTGTGGATAAAATTAAAGGGATTCTTGAAAAAGTAAGTGCAAAAAAAAATTTTAAATAATAAAATATTTTTAGCAGATGTCGCAATAGCTACTTCTTTAATTTTGGCATCAGCTATTTTAACTTTTATTAGCCACTTCATAGATAAAAGTTCTACTTTGGTTTCTCCTGTTCAGACAATTCAAGAAAGCGTTTTAAATACAAAAGCTGAAGCTTTAGATACCTATTTGACAGACGATAAAAATAGGGAGGTGATTGGATTTTTGCCTTCTTGGACAGCGGCTCAAAACGCAGCCATTGATTTTGACAAATTGACTCAAATTATTTATTTTGGGTTTGGGGCAAATGACAACGGAGAGATAATTCAATACAACCAAGAGAATAATTCGACTCTTGAATGGGTTTATTTTACTTCCGACTATTTTATAAATGCTAGAAGGGAAGCTAAGAAAAATGACGTAAAGGTCTTGATAGCTTTTAAGATGTTTGATAACGAAACGATAGATAATCTTATTAGCAATTCGCAAGCAACAGATTTTTTTATCCGAAACGCTATTTCAATACTTGATAAATACAATTTAGATGGAATAAACATTGACTTTGAGTATTTTACAGATTCTTCTTTTCCAACATCAAGATATCTAAATGTATTTTTGCAAAAGCTGTCTGATGCTATGAAAAAAGATAATCCAGAGCATTTACTTTCTGTTGATGTTAACGCAACTGTAATTGTTTCTGACAAGGCTTACGACATGGTAAAAATAGGAGAAGTGGTAGATAGAATAATTGTCATGGGTTATGATTATAGGAATGTAAATTCTTCAAGAGCAGGACCCACAGCTCCTTTGTATGGAGAGATAAACGAGCATAGCATAGATGAATCGATAAAATCTCTTATTGGAAGAGTTCCTTTGGATAAAGTAGTCCTTGCAGTGCCGTTTTATGGTTACGAATGGCAGACTATCAACGACAAACATAAAAGCACCACGGTTCCCGGAAGCGGAGCCCTAGCAACATACAAAAGGATGCAAGATTTACTGTCGGCAAGAAAAGATTTAACAGCCAATTGGGACGAGAGGGCGATGTCGCCATGGCTTGTATATACCCAAAGCGGCGCGATAAAGCAAGTATACTACGAAGATGAAAGATCAATAAAGGCAAAAATGAATTATATAGAGGACAAAGGTTTAGGAGGAGTGGCTGTTTGGGCAATAGGATACGAGGGAAAACATACTAATCTCTGGGATGCAGTTTCGACAAATAAATAAGTTCTAACTCTATCTCCTGTTTTGTGCCAATTAGTGCCCCACAACTCTTAACTGTTCAATAACCTG
>CAZPZA010000027.1:7080-9959 GCA_964590985.1 uncultured Gammaproteobacteria bacterium | reverse complement strand
AAAGATTATGAAAGTAAGACAAATAAATCTAAGTTGACTTAATTAACCTAATTTGTCTAATTTCTAAATAAGTCCCAAGCCCAAAATTCCAATTAGGTCAATTAGAAATTAGTAATTAGAAATTTAGTTGAGGTCTGCCCTATGCTTATTACAAACGAGCAACTAAAAAAAATTATTATAGACGATGGTCTTGCTGACGAGGAAAGCTTTCGTCAAATTGAAGAATACGCGAAAAACGCTAGTTTAAGCATAGCGGAGGCGCTGATTGAAAAAGATATTATTACGGATGAAAACTTGGGGCTTTTAATCGCGGATTTTCTTAAATACCCCTTTGTGGTTTTGTCGAAAACAAGCATTCCAAATGACGTCTTCTACATTCTTCCGGAGAAAATAGCCAGAAGACAAAAAGTAATTGCTTTTGCCAAAGATGTCAACGGAGTAAAAATAGCAATGGCTGATCCCTCTAATGTAGAACTTCAGAAAATGATATCCAAAAAAATAGGCATGCCTGTTATCCCCTACTTAGCAACAGAACAAGATATTTACAATACAGTAAGAATTTACAGACAAGATTTGCAAAAGACATTTGACGCAATGATAAAAAAACAAACCGGCGGCAGAGGCGCTGTCTCCGAAGTTCCCATAGCCAAAATTGTTGACACGCTTATTAATTATGCTTATCAAGACAGGGCATCAGATATTCATATAGAGCCGGAAGAAAAAGATTCGCTGGTGAGGTTTAGAATAGACGGTATTTTACACGATGTTTTACTTCTGCCAAAAAGCCTTCACGACCAAATAATAACAAGAATAAAAATTTTATCCCGGCTTCGAACAGACGAGCATCTAAGCCCGCAAGACGGAAAGATGAGACTGACGATATTAGATAAAGAAGATCTCGATATCCGTGTCTCTGTACTGCCGATAGCAGACGGCGAGAAGGCAGCATTAAGACTTTTGGCATCAAGATTTCAAACGTTTTCGTTTATTACTTTGGGTATGGCAGATAAAGATCTTAAGAAAGTTCAAAATTCTTACCGCAGATCATACGGCATGATCTTATCCACTGGACCCACAGGATCTGGAAAAACTACAAGTATTTACGCGATCATTAAGATACTAAATGTCCGGGAAAAAAACATTACAACTATTGAGGATCCTGTTGAATATAGAATAAAAGGAGTTAATCAAATTAATGTTAATACAAAAACAAACCTTACGTTTGCAAACGGACTGCGATCAATACTGCGCCAGGACCCAAACATAATTTTTGTTGGAGAAATCAGAGACAGCGAGACCGCGGGAATAGCGGTTAATGCTTCTCTAACAGGACATTTAGTTGTTTCCACCCTTCATACAAACGATGCGGCAACTGCTCTGCCGCGTCTTCTAGATATGAATGTAGAGCCTTTTTTAGTTGCTTCAACCGTAAATGTGATTGTTGCGCAAAGATTGGTTAGGAAAATATGCGATATGTGCAGGGCAACTCGGCAGATAACAGAAGACGAGCTTATAAAAAACTTGTCTCGCGAAACAGTGACAAAACACTTTGGCAATAGAAAAAATATTCTTGTGTATCAGGGTAATGGCTGCAAGGTGTGTCATTCAACAGGATACTCGGGAAGAATAGGCGTCTTCGAAGTTCTCGAAGTTACCAAGACGATACGGGACTTAATTATAAAAAGAAGCGATTCCGATATAATTGCAATGAAGGCGATTCAGGAGGGGATGACAACAATGCTTGACGATGGTCTGGAAAAAGTAGTAAGAGGAATTACAACCATAGAGGAGGTATTAAGAGTAACAAAAGTTCAATCTTAACATCTTATGAAGACAGAAAATGTTTCTCTTTCCACCAACGAGAAATTAGGACTTCTTAGCAATCTTTCAACCATGTTGTCTGCCGGCATGCCACTTCTTGAAACAGTTGATGCGATACTCGAGGACTCGAAAGGCAATCAAAAAAAACTTCTTGAGGTTCTAAAAGCAGATTTGATGCAGGGGAAACACGTATATTACACATTTTTAAAGTTTCCAAGCATATTTTCGAAAGTAACTACCAACATCATCAAGGCAGCAGAAGAAGCAGGCACTCTTGAGGTTACGTTAAAAGACGTAAAAGAGGGTATGAAGGAAGACATGGAGTTTAGAGACAGAATAAAATCTGCGCTTATTTACCCAACATTCGTGGTTGGTGTGTTTTTTTTGGTATTTACCATGATTCTTGTTGTTGTGGTTCCTAAGATTGCGACTGTTTTCCTACAACTTAAAGTTAATCTGCCCCTGCCAACACGAATTATGATTTTTATGTCAAATGCGGTTATTAATTACACAATTCCGGTTATTGTGGGTTTGGTAATTCTGTGTGTTGCCGGCTTTATTCTCTACAAAAAAAATAAAAAAGCAATACTCAATTTATTTTTTCAGCTTCCGTTGATTTCGGGTTTGACACGCGATATAGATCTAACAGCTTTTTCAAGAAGCTTATTTCTTCTTCTTAATGCAGGCATACCTATTACAAGTGCTCTTGAGCTAACGGAAGATATTGTGATTAGAAAAGAAGTTGCCTCTGGTATTAAACATGCCAGAGAGGCAGTGGTTGGAGGAAGAAAAATCTCGGAAGGTTTTAAAAACAAAAGGGAGATTTTTCCCAGTATTGTAATAAGAATTACCGAGGCCGGAGAAAAAAGTGGATCTTTGGATAAATCAATGCTTGAGATTTCGGAGTTTCTTGACTATCAGGTTTCGGGCAGATTAAAAACAATCATTGCTCTCCTTGAGCCAATTATGCTGGTGTTTATAGGCGGTATTATTGGTGGAATGATGCTTGCAATTATTGCTCCCATATACGGACTTATTGGACAAATAGGAGCGGCAAG
>CAZPZA010000027.1:3297-6980 GCA_964590985.1 uncultured Gammaproteobacteria bacterium | reverse complement strand
ACGTTTATAGCGGATATAAAACAGCAGCAAATAAAGGCAATGGTTGGGGACACGCAAGGCATAGGAGCCGCATCTGCTTATGGTTTTCATATAGATACTAATAAGTACGTGCTTTTTCGTGGCACAACATATTCGGCTTTGGATCCCTCTAATTTTCAAGTTAATTTGCCTAGCAATATGCAATTTGTTAATACTGGCTGGGATATTGTTTTCTCAACAATGAGTGGACAGATTGAACCTGCTAACACCGGTCTTGCAGGATACTGGAAGTTCGACGAAGGCACAGGTTTGATAGCTAATGATTCCTCGGGCAATGGAAATAGTGGAACGTTAAGTGGTCCCTTATGGACAACCGGAAAGATTAATGGAGCATTAAGCTTTGATGGGATAAACGATGTAGTAACCTTGGGAAACCCACCTGCGCTCAATATGATAGATAAAGTGAGTCTTTCTTTATGGATCAAACCTAACGTGCAGTTTAATTCTTCTTCTGGAAATATACAGATTTTTAAAAAGAACTCCGCTTATGAATTTGCATATAATGTGTGCGCATTGGGAGCTCTGACTTTTTCTGTGAGCAATACGTGCGGTGGTCCAACTGGTGCTCATTATTTTTCTAATCTTGAAGCTAGTACGTGGTATCATATTGCTGGGACATTTGGTGGAACAACAGCTCGTATCTATGTAAACGGAATAGAAATTGCTTCTACCAGCGATTCGGGAGTTGGGGGAGGAGGCGATGTTTGTATTGGAGCATCCTGTGCCGGTACCCGTTACACCAACGCAGTGATTGACGACGTTCGCGTGTACAATCGCACCCTTTCTCCTCTTGAAGTCATCTATCTTTATAACAACGGCATTCCAATTAAACTTCAAGATGCAACAACCAGTAACACAATGACTATTCAATTAAACAAATATGGGGCAGTGACGGGAGTAAACTAATGATCAAGTTCAAAGTTCAAAGTTCAAAGTTCAAAGTTGATAGAGGACAATCATTAGTTGAGCTTTTGTTGGCAATAGGTCTTTCTGCAATTATATTGCCGGCTCTATTGACAGGTCTTGTATCATCGCGGGAGGGAAAACCGCAACAAAGACAAAGATTACAAGCAATTGCTCTTCTTAATGAAACGGTTGAGGCAGTAAGAAGCGTTCGGGAAAAAGGTTGGAGTAGTTTTGCAACAAATGGAACTTTTCATCCCGAAGTAGCAGGTCCATCATGGACTCTTGTTCCAGGAGGAGATACAGTAGGCATCTTCACAAGACAAGTTAACCTTAGCGATGCAAAAAGAGATGCAAGTGGAGCTATAGCATCTTCTGGAACAACGGATCTATCCACTAAAAAAGTTGAGATTTCTGTATCGTGGTCCAACCCTTATCCCTCCTCTGTAACATCCACTTTGTACCTCACTCGTTATCTAGCAAACAACGCATATGTAGAAACACTAGCATCACAATTTAATTTGGGCACTAAGACTGGAACAGCGATAACTAACACTAGTGGCGGAGAGATAGCCTTAGAAGGAGGATCAGGCAATTGGTGTAGCCCTAGTCTTTTTACCTCTCTTGATTTACCTAAAAGCGGTGTTGCTAATGCTCTAACCGCAACAGAAGGATTTGCGTTTGCTGGAACTGGAGACAACGCATCGGGTGTTTCTTTTGCCAAGGTAAATATTGGCAACGATCCTCCAAGCCCAGTTATAGAAGCGACATTCGACGGCTACAAGACAAATGCTGTGTTTGGAGAACCAGCTTATGCCTATCTTGCTACAGACGATAACGCGGAAGAAATCGTTATTATTGATCTTAATAATATTGTTGCTGGCAAATACCAAAAGGCGGGGTTCTTTGACTCGCCAGGGCCTAGCGATGCAAATAGTGTTTTTGTTACCAACAATGTTGGGTATATGACAGCAGGCAACAAATTATATTCTTTTGATCTGTCGAGCAAATCTGGCAGTCGTCCTATTTTAGATCCAGATGGCGTAACCCTTGCTGATATTGGAAAGAAAATCTATATTGTTGGTTCTTATGCCTACATTGTAACTTCTTCAATAACACAACAGTTGCAGATTGTAGATATCAGCGACCCAAACAACTTAACTGCGGTAGGATCTATTGCTCTTAATGATCAACCAGGACAAGATGTTTTTGTAAGTGTGGTTGGTAACCGTGCGTATGTTGTCACATCTGCCTCCTCTGTCGGACCCGAGTTTTTTATTGTTAATACTTCCAGCCCAAGTAGTCCGACTCTTGTAAGCGGCGGAACGTTTGAAACAAGCAGCATGAATCCAAAAGGAGTAACTCGTGTTACAGGAAACAAGGCAATTATTGTTGGATCAGGAGGAGATGAATATCAGGTTATAGATATTATCACCGAATCAGCACCAAGTCTTTGTGGCACCTTAAATACAGCAACTCCTATAAATGGCATATCTTCTGTTCTTGAATCAGATGGTGATGCGTATTCTTACATTATAACTGGCGATGCGACTGCTGAATTCAAGATTATTGAAGGGGGTCTTTAAGTATAAATGAAACATTTATTACATGAGAGAAAATCAATCATTGCAGTTGTTGTTTTGTTCGTGTTGGCAATTTTGGCAATCTCTGTTGGTGCCTTAGGCAGAATTAATGATTATTTCGTAAAACAGGCAGAGGCAGGACATCTAAACTTGGGTTTGGTTGGCTACTGGAAGTTCGACGAGGGCACGGGCCAGATAGTCAATGATTCCTCTGGCAATGCGAACAATGGCACCCTTGGAACCACCTCCTCTCCTGGCATAGATGACCCTATATGGACATCAGGAAAGTTTGGAGGAGCTCTTGATTTCGATGGGGCTAATGACTATGTAGATGTAGGGACAATGGATGTGCCAAGTGGAGCAATGACCATTGCTGCCTGGTTTAAGGCCGATAGCGTTTCTGGTTGCGGCCCTAGACTGATCTCAAAAGCCACAAGCGATACTAGCGACAGTACTCATTGGTGGATGCTCAGCTTTTGCAGTGACAAATTGCGTTTCCGTTTGAAAACAGATCCTTCAGGCTTCACAACTGTTCTTATTGCTCCTTCTGGCGATCTTTCAACCGGGGTCTGGACACATGCTGCCGCAACATATGATGGAGCTACAATGAAAATCTATAAAGATGGAGTATTGGTTGGAAGTGCTCCAAAAACAGGTACTGTTAGTATTGATAGCAGTGTTAAAGTAAATATTGGGAGGAATCCTGACAGCATATATCATTTTAACGGCATTATTGACGATGTGCGCGTTTACAACCGTGCCTTGTCTCAAGAAGAGATCTTAAATCTTATAAGCCCTGCCTCTGGCAGATTTGAGTCGGCAACATTTAATGCAGGAAATCAAGCAGCATTCAATAGATTCGATGCCTCTCTTAATAGACCCATAAATACCAACATTGAATTCCAGATTGCTGTAAAACCAGGAATTGGTGGAGCCTGTACTGGCGTTACCTTTTCTGCGAGCGATTTTGTTGGACCAAGCGGAACTCCCTCGGACAAGTTCCAAACTACTCAAACCTTAGGAACACAAGTTTTTAGGTATCAGATACCATATAACATAAATGCTGGGCAATGCTTTCGCTATAGAGTGTATATGGAGACCTTAGACCCTCTTTCGACTGCAATTTTTTATGATGTTACTGTAAATTACTCACCATGA
>CAZPZA010000027.1:0-3197 GCA_964590985.1 uncultured Gammaproteobacteria bacterium | reverse complement strand
CTTTCGGTGCTGACAGCGATTTTTGTTTCCGCCTTAGATGTTCAGCTTGAGTCGCAGGCAACATCGGCTGTTGAACAAGACGGCAATTTTATCCTTGCAAGATTAGCTTACGACATACGTCGCGCAAGTATAATAAATATACCATCAACAAATGGTCTGCCACCAACAAGTAACTTTGAAATTGTAGTTGATGGTGTAAACTATAACTACAGCACAGATGGTAGTGATAACTTAGTGCTTACCAATAATTTGGGAACCAATAATCTAAACAGTTATGGTTCTCGTATTCTAGGACTTTCAGTTATTCGTTTGGGGAACACCGGCGGCGTGGAGGATACTCTCAAAATAAGCTTTACAGTTACGAGCAGAGCTCAACGGGTATCAGGTCCGGAAACCAGGAATTTCAAAACAACCCTTTCCTTGAGAAGAAAATGACATATGAATAAATCCGAATATCAAAATCCGAAATCCGAAACAATGTCCAAAATTCGAATTCTTAAATGTTCAAAACCAAGCCAGAGGAAGTCAAACTTTCAGACTTGGTCAAAACAGTTTTTGTCATTTGTATTTTGGTCATTTAGATTTGTTTTGAATTTCGATATTCGAATTTCGAATTTTCAGTCCCAGAGAGGGCAGGCTTTAATAACCTTGCTTTTCTTTGTGATTATTGCTGTTACCATAACATCGGCAGCTGTAATAATACTTGCCGTAAATTCGCTATCTCTTACAAGGCTTCAGGGAGGAAGCCTTTATTATTACGCGGCGGAGTCGGGACTTGAGAATGCTATCTTAAGAGCCATTAGAGACCCTCTATATACAAGTGAAACATTAACAATAGACGACGCAACTGTTACGATTACAGTATCTGGAGGAAATCCAAAAACAATAACATCTGTTAGTTCAAACAGTAATTTTAAGCGCACTATTCAAGTTAAAATGGATTATAATAGCGGATACTACACAATTTCTGGATGGAAGGAGGTCTAGCATATGGCGTTGAGAAGTCATCCGGTTATAATATTCTTGGACAGAAACGGTTTTCTTTTATATCAAGATTTTCTGCCCAACGTTTGGCAGTTTCCCTTTTCGGAGGATCTAGTTTTGCATTTGGAAGTAGTAAATAACGATCAGCTTGTTAACTTTATTTGGTCTTTTCTTCAGACTAACAAGATAATGGCAAGTAGTCTTATTATTGTTCTGTCGGATTCTGTTGTTTTCCAGAAAGATTTGTCTTTGGCTCAAGGAGGACAAGCACCCGAAGCCGAAGATCAAGAAAAAGAAATTCAGAGATTCCTGGAAAACGTTCCGTTTGAACACTTTATGGCAAAGGTAGTCGGCAACACAAGAATAGTAGCGACCAATAAAGAGTTGGTAGAGGCAATTATACTGCCCTTTAAAAAATTAGGGTGTATTGTGGAGGCGGTTGTTCCAAGCTTTTTATATAGCCAGACTATAGATTTTTCGTTGGGGATAACTCGCGATGCGGCAAAAACTATTTTGCAAAATCCCGATTTGCTAAAAATGGGCAACATGCTGGTTGACCAAAAAGAAACAGAGATTAAACAAGAACGAATAGACAACAATCAACACGAGGCTTCTTTGAAAGAAAAACCAAAGAATACAAGACAAATAGTATTGATAGCAATATTTGTTTTTTTGCTTATTATTTTGGCAATAGTATATTTTACCATGGGCGATTCCAGTGGTAGTCCAAACCCCACAGTCAACAACACCCCCCAAACTTTTAGGCAGGCGACTCCTCCAACTTTGGTTCCCGCGCTTACATCCGAAACATTGTCTTCTCCATCAGCTAATCTAAAAAACACAAAAATAACAGTTATTGCAAATAGCCAAACAGAAGTTATTGGAAGCGCCTTAAAGAGACTGTTGGATAAGTTGGGGCTACAGGATGTAGTACTTTCTATTGCTCAAGCTCCAAATCCGGCAAGGTCCTCAATACTGTTTTCAAAGAGCGTTGACAACGAAATTCGTCAAAAAGTGACCGAAGAGGTAAAAAAAATACTTCCCGATGTGTCGGTGCAAGAAAGTCAAAATATGGAAGACTTAACCATTTCTATAACTGTAGGCAGCGGTTTATAGTATCTTAGTCCTATAATAATTTTGCCCTCTTGACAAAGCGTTTTTGATATGTTTACACTAGTTAATATAGGAAATTTTAAATACATGAATTTATCTGCCCAAATAAAAAATAAAAAAGGTTTTACGTTAATAGAACTTTTGGTTGTAATTGGAATCCTCGCAGTGCTACTTGCAATCACACTTATAGCCATCAACCCCGCCAGACAGTTTGCTCAAGCAAATGATACAAAGAGAAGGGGAGATGTAGGCGCAATCCTCAATGCAGTTACTCAATACATGGCAGACTACGCTGGTGCTTTTCCAGTAGCTATTCCAGCTACGGATACAGATATTGTCAGCGGAGGGGGACTTGGAGATATATGTAGTGCGGTAGTTCCAGTATATATAGCCGCTATGCCATTTGACCCAAAAACTGCAGGCGCTCATTATACTAGTTGTGCAGATTACACCACAGCGTATACTATTAAAAGAGAAGCGACTAGTAATAGAATAACAGTAACAGCTCCAGACACAGAGTTGGCATCACCCGATATCTTCGTGACTAGATAATCCTCTCCGTTTTACATGGGACTTTTTCCTATTGACAATGATTTTCTTATGTGCCTATACTTAATAGCACATGAATTTATCTGCCCAAAACAAAAAAGGTTTTACTCTAATAGAACTTCTAGTTGTAATCGGTATCCTTGCAGTGTTGTTGGCAATTACTCTTATAGCCATAAACCCCGCCAGACAGTTTGCTCAAGCAAATAATACCAAAAGAGCAAGCGATGTTAATGCCATATTAAATGCAATCAACCAATATATGGTTGATAAGAAAGGGGTAGTTCCATCAGGGATCGACACCACTCTTAAAAATATAGGGAGTGCGGTTGGAGACGCTGATATTTGTGGGGATCTAGTGGCGACATATATAGCCCAGATGCCATTTGATCCGAAGACTGGATCGTGGACTAGCTGTGCAACGTACGATTCTCAATATAGCGTTGTTCAAGGTTCAGCAGACAATAGGATCACAGTAAGCGCTCCAGATACGGAAGCTCCGCTAACTACACCAATTTCAGTGACTAGATAAGTTTCTTTAAGTTCATTTTGGG
>CAZPZA010000026.1:0-10220 GCA_964590985.1 uncultured Gammaproteobacteria bacterium | reverse complement strand
CAATGTCAACAGTAAGAAAAAGATTTTCACAATAGACACGCCACCTCCGTATCCGAGACTGGCTTAAACCAGCGGTAATGGGAGACCGTGGCATGTCGGTGCAGCCGCGCATTTCTCACAGATAGATATGATAGCACGCACGGCAAGAATGCTTGGTCATGAGACACTGTTTCCTATAGGAATTGACAGGAACGGTTTACCGGTAGAGATATACACGGAAAAAAAATTCAACATATCCATCCATACAACACCGCGAGAAAAATTCATTGAACATTGCAAATCTGCATTGGATGACCTGGAAGCTGAGATGATACAGACTATGAAAACAATGGGCTTGTCAGCGGATTTCAAAAATTACTACCGAACCGACTCGGAAGAATACCGCGCATTAACGCAGGCGACGTTCATCGATTTATGGAAGAAAAAGTTAGTCTATGAAGACACGCGGCCCAATAACTACTGCACTGCATGCGGAACGACCATAGCTGACGCGGAAGTTATATACAAGGACATGCCGACAAAGCTTGTTTACATCACCTTCAAGCTGAAGGAAGGCGGGGTGGTTACAATTGCCACAACCCGTCCGGAATTTCTAGGCTCATGCCAGATCGTCATAGTGCATCCTGATGACGAGCGGTATCGTGATGTCGTGAACAAAACTGCGGTTGTCCCTTTTTTCAACAGGGAAGTCAGAATTATTGCGCACCCTCAAGCCAATCCAGAGTTCGGCACTGGTGCGGCGATGATATGCAGTTACGGTGACTATGAGGATGTCAGACTGTTCAGAGAACTGAAACTGGAAGAAATTATCATGCTTAGTCCAGAAGGCAATATAACCAGGAATGGAGGAAAATACGCAGGTATGACTGTGGAAGAGGCGAGAAAGAGAGTTATCGAGGATATGGAGGAAAGAGGACTCGTCGTGAAGAAAGAGGACATAATGCACAGAACTCCCACGTGCGAAAGGAGCAAGAACCCGATAGAAATCATTCCGATGAATGAATGGTATATCCGGCAACTTGATTCGAAGGATAAGATTAAAGCACTGGCGAAGAAATTAAAGTTCCATCCTGAGATTCACAGGCAGCTTTTGCTGGACTGGATAGATGCTGTTAGCATAGACTGGCCCGTGTCAAGGAGGAGATACTACGGGACTGAGATTCCTATTTGGTACTGCCGAGACTGCAAGAAAGTCTTTGTCCCCCCCGCTGGGAAATATTATCGACCATGGAAACAGAAAGCGCCTTTCAAGAAATGCGATAGTTGTGGCTGCACGGAATTCATCGGCGACGCGAGAACATTCGACACATGGGTAGATTCGAGCATATCGCCCTTATTCATTTCAAAATACGGGAAGGATAAAAAATTCTTTTCAGGAACATATCCAAACTCGTTGAGACCGCAAGGCAAGGACATTATTAGAACATGGCTGTATTACACAATGCTCAGATGCTACCAAATAACAAAGAAATCGCCATTCGAGCATGCATGGATATCCGGGTATTGCGTTGATGAACATGGAGAAAAAATGAGTAAGAGTAAGGGAAATGTGATAGATCCCATTCCACTTTTGGAAAAATACGGTGCTGATACCTTCAGATTTTGGGATGCAACCGAGTCTTCGTTAGGTTCGGATTTCAGAGCCTCTGAGCAAAGGGTAGCAAGCGCCGGGAAATTCTTGACGAAGTTGTGGAACATATCAAGATTCATATCAATGTTCCCTATAGTCAAGAAAGTCCAATTGACGGACACAGACAGATGGATACTTGCCGAACTGAACAAATTAATTGAAGGGTGCAAAAAAGGTTATGAAGATTTTAATTTCTTCGTCCCCGCGAACAAAATCAGGGAGTTCACTTGGAACATTTTCGCCGACCATTATATAGAAATGGTTAAGAAGCGTGCATATGGTGAAGGATTCACAAAGGAGGAAAAAGAATCTGCATGGTTCACACTGCATACATGCTTGGAAACTGTCCTAGAATTGCTGGCGCCGGTTGCTCCTTTTATGACAGACTATATTGCACGACAGCTTTACCATAAACACAGCATCCACATGGAAGAGTTTCCGAAACCAGAATTCGGAAGCAAGTTGTCAGGCTCGACACCGAAAATAATTGACTTCAATTCAACGGTTTGGAATAAAAAGAAGGAAAGTGGCATATCGCTTAAAGATTCTATCAGCATATCTATACCGAAAGAATTGGAATTGTTTGAGAAGGATTTGAAAGCTATGCACAATCTAACATATACAAAAGAAATTTTTTATCCTTCGATCGAAGACATTATAGAAATCAATAAAAAAGTTTTGGTGGAGATAAAGGTCAAAAAAGCCGATAGAAGTGCTTTGATGCACTCCGGAAAACAGATTCTTGAATTAGTTCTTACAGACATGAAAAATAAAATGGGAGATGTTTTCGACAAGTCCATAATCTTACTTAAAGGTATAATCAGACGACATCCTTTCGAAAGTGGTAATCGGAGAACCGCAATATCAGTGACTTCCTCGTTTTTGGAAAATAACGGAGAAAAGTTAAATATTACTCATGATATAAATATATTACAAGGAATACGGGAAGATTATTATACTGAGAATGAGATAAAAGAATGGATTAAAGGAGGCAAAATACGTGAATTCAAAAGACAGTAAATTTGTTAAACGGGCAGAAGAATTTATTAAGAGGGAGAGGAAATTTCTAGAGAAAGTAGGAAAAATGTGACATTTAAAATTAACTAAGGTGCGTTCTATTTAACGACGAAGGAAAATTAAGAATAAAGAAACTTTTGAAAGAGCTGGAAGCTATACGCGGCAGGCACACCGAACTGGTTTCTGTCTATGTGCCTGCTGGATACAATCTGAACGAAGTCGTCAATCAGCTTTACACAGAAAAGTCCACGGCATCCAACATAAAGTCAAAATCTACGCGGAAGAATGTTCTTGATGCGTTGGAAAAGATTATCCAGCACCTCAGAATTTTCAAGCAGACCCCTGCAAATGGTTTGATAGTGTTCTGCGGGAATGTGTCCGAAGTTGAAGGCAAGGACGACCTGAAGATATGGAGCTTCGAGCCTCCGGAGAAGATGAACACCAAAGTTTATTGGTGCGACCAAGTTTTTGTCCTGGATCCTTTGCGCGAGATGGTAGCCGAGAAGGAAGTCTATGGACTGATAGTTCTTGATTCGTCTGAAGCCGATATAGGACTGTTGTACGGGAAGAAAATCACCCTTGTTAAGCATATCGACTCTCTTGTTGCCGGAAAGTCTATAAAAGGCGGGATGAGCCAGCGTAGGTATGATAGAATCAGGGAAGAGGCCATAAACGAATATTTCAAAGAACTTGCTTCTATAGCATCAGATACATTCCTCAAACAGAAGGAGCTGAAGGGAATAATAATCGGCGGACCCGGACCGATAAAAGACCAGTTCGTGAAAGGCGAGTTTCTCAATTACCAGCTCATTCCGAAGATTATCGGCCTGAAGGATATCGGATACACCGGTGAGCATGGTTTTGAAGAATTGGTGCAGAAATCGGAGGATCTGTTGAAAGAAGCCGCTGTGATGAAGGAAAGGCAATTGCTCCAGAAATTCCTCGCCGAGTTGCAGAAAGGGGGGGATGTCGTTTACGGATACACCCAAACTATTGAAGCTTTGAACATGGGCGTTATCGACACCTTGCTTGTTTCCGAGGCGTTCGACTGGGTAAGGGTAAAACTGAAATGCGATAACACGCATGAAACAGAAAGGGATCTGCCTAAAACTGAAATTGAAAGACAGACATGCGACGTTTGCGGTCAGATTTTGAAAGTGGAAGACAAAGATTACCTCGGCGAGTTGCTGTCTGAAAAGGCGCAGAACTTTGGAACTATAGTTGAAATTATTTCCACTGACACGCAAGAAGGGGCACAGTTCAAGCAGTTGGGCGGTATCGGAGGATTCTTAAGGTACAAGATTAGATAAGTGAGTAGATTACGATAAAAATTATTTCCATTTTTAATGCCCCAGCTGGGACACGATGTAAGACATCTTACAAAGAGGTTATATGAAATACGTATTTCACTGCCAGATGTATGACAGGTGTCGTACGTACGACATTTAATTTAGTACTTACATAAATGATTTTCTAAAATTCAGGTTAGTGCACGTTCTACAGTGACTTCCGCCAAAAACTGTGTACCAATTTAATACAATGCTTATATTATTTCACAACTTCAATCTTCAGCACGCCGTCCTTGAACTCGTTGTTGACCATCGCATTTGAAGGAATAGGAATAAGCTTGAAGTATGCCTTGTCACCGGCAAACGCCTTTATTTCAATGCTCTGGCTTAACTGCTTGAATTCTATGTCTTCCAGGCTCTTGACATCCGGGAGATTGAGCGTTATTATCTGCTTGTTCCGGATTTTTTGTATTTTTGTTTCCGGCTCTTCGGTAGTTTCCGGGACTCTTACAGGCTTCTCTTCACGCATGTGTTCATGGTGATGATGCTTCTGCTCACCATAAGTTTGTACATTGATTTTCGGTGGTGAAACGTTATCAGACGTTATCGTTATGCTGACTCCCTTGGCTTTCAAAGGTGGCTTGAGCATGAATTTAGGAACCTTTATTTCCATCATTTTCCCCATATTACGGAACTCTTTGTCCATTTCCTGAAGTACGTCTTGAGTCTTAACTTCTTTTAATGGTGCGCTGCAATGAGGGCAGAACGCCCATTGCCTGTCTGCCTTGCTGTCGCATCTTTTGCACTTCTTATCCCAGAACATGCTATCTACTAAATCATAGGTTTTTAAAAAGATTAGTTTTTGTATCGGCCAACCACCGTGTTCAAGACAGAGTCTGCAGTATTTTTCCGCGCATCTCTGCTTCGCCACCTGTAGGTACAGCCAATTCTGCACCGCATTTCATGCATTTTACAAGCGTGGAAGCTTTACTAAACGTGACCTGTTCGTTCTTGCATTTCCTGCACGCGACCCGCAAGAATTTGCTTTTTGGCATTTCTATCGATTCTTTCATAACATCACTTTTTCACAATTTCGAATTTCTTAGCTCTCCAACCTTGGCCCCGTGTATGCTTCTTCCCGCATTCTACGCACTTGTATCTCAAGTCAATCTTCTTCGTTGCCTTCTCGTGATCGGGGTTCGGGCGCGGAAAACTCCCATATCCTTTCATTATTCTCAGATATCTTCTTTGGCCTTGAGCTAGACTTCTTCGAGGTCTTTTCTTTGCTACCTCTACGGTATGTTCCGTGTGCTTTTTACAGTAAGGACAGAATGTATTTAATTTGGCTGGGAATTTCATTCTAATCAATTGTGACATTTACTTTAAGAATATTAAAATTTTCGGATAAAACAGAATTATTCCTACCGCTATAGAAATTAAAGCGGTTGTCAATACCGCAGCAGCTGAAATGTCTTTTACTAGTTTTATAGTAGGATCTTTTCTGTGATTAACTCTATCAGCTAGAAATTCTATTGACGTGTTGAACATCTCAGCACTTAGAACCATCGTTATCATCAATATTAAAACAACCCATTCTGTTGTGTTAAATCTTAAAAAGAGTGCCATCATGATTATAATTAATGCTATTGTTAGCATCACTTGGAAAGTTCTTTGAGTGGTTATTACTTTTAAAATGCCTTCAAATGCAGGCTTGAAATGAATCCCGAACATAAAAAAACCTATAAAGCTTCGTGTTGTCGTGAATAACCTTCCCTGTTATACCATACTATACCATCATGTATTGTGTCGAAAGTTCTAGTCGGCCTGCACCTGCTTTCTGGCAACGGATGATAACTTTTTCTAAATAACCACGTTTCTGCACCTAACATATTACCTGTGTTTATCTGAGAGGGTGAATCGGCTCCTATTATTGCCGAATTATATCCACATCCCATTTTTCCGATGCACATGCGAATGTGTTCCCCTGTCATCACACCATATCCAGCTTGTTCTCGACCAATAATGATATCTATATAGGGCGCTAAACCGTTTTCATCAATGCTTGGTAACAAGTCTCTTTCTGATAGTCGTGTGACAAGCCCCACATGTGCACAATCATGGGCTTGTTTTAATTCATCTGGAGCAACAAGTGCGGAAGCATCTCCTAGCAGAAACTGGCTGCCCAATCCTTCAATAAAATATTCTATACGGCGTCCCATAGGCAAATCCGCGAGTTGCAATAAGCGCTCCACAAAAGCAGAACCAAAAATTCCCTTTATTATATGATATCCTTCACGTACCAAAGGGTTGACATCACGCCAAAACATACTGAAATCCGCATCAAAGACGAGTATTTCCTTTTTAGACATAGTTATCATTTCAGCTCTTCTACTATGCCTCTCTCTAACATGATTCGCATATTCTCTTCTGGCAACACAGATGTGTCGCCTTTCTTGAACGGGCCGTATGTCTTTTCATCAATTCCTAGGAATTCAGGGGTATCTTCTTTGAAGACAACCATGGGTACCGTATCTTGACCTTTTCCAGTTAAAAGATTTTTCAACAAATCACCACGCCTGTTTTTGACAAGAGAAACTAGAGAATTGTAGAATGGTTTTTCTTCTTCACCGAGATTTTCTGGCGGCAACCCATTTCTTGCAGCTATTATTGCAGCATTCAAAATCTTTCTCTCTCTCCTGTTAAAAATTTCCTCTACGAGTCTTTCTATGTTTTTCATTTCCAAGGTGCTTCTTCTATCGTCGCTGGCAACTATCTTTTTCTTTTGCTCAAGATAATTCGATACTGCATTGAAGAAATTTGTGGGGAGACGCGTTAGTGTGTTTGCCTTTTGTTCTTCAAGCTGTATTTTCCTTATCAGCTCGAATGTGATGGTTTCCTCAGGCATACAATTATAGATTAAATGAAAAGATTAATAACCTTACTTGACTCTTTGTTTTCTTTCCTTCAATCTCCTAAGAGGAACATTTACAGGGTTTTTGATGGTCTTGTGATCTATTTCTTTGCAGCAGATTTCGAAAAGACCGAGCTGTTTATAAAATACTTCGTTGGTACAATTAGGTGGGAGCAGATTCCTGTCTTGTCTGAAATGCCATCTCAGCTGTGAACGCAGATAGCTTGATCCCAGCGGGGGATAGTTCTTTTCATTCCATTCGAAGACTCTTTCCTGTATTTTCTCATCAGACCATCCCATATTTCTCAAGAATGTGATTAGAATAAACAGACCGCGCTTCTTACCGTCGGCCATGCCATTCAACAAGTGTTTGATGCAAGTTGGAAAAACTGCCTCTGGGACCTCCTTCAATTTAATGAACTTTCTTGTCTGCGGTAGCTCCTCCCTCGCTTCAATGTGGTATTTGCTTGCCCAGTCAAGAGCCTCAACTACAAGACCTTCCCCATCGTTCTTTTCTTTTGGAATGAGAAACTTTTCTTCTACTTTGGCTCTTTCTATTGCAGCATCCTCTTTCTGGAATTTCTCAAGTTTATCTGGTCTTATTGGTAAACTGACTAACAGGGTTGATTCATGTAGTGAATAAGGTAACCTGAACAAATGACGCAATCCGAAGATATCCATGGAGATTATTTTGAATGGGTCCAATTCATTCTCTGTAATAATATCGTTCAGGGATTTCCCAATCCTTTTCGCTAAATTTTCTGCGTCGTCCAATGCAAGTAACTTTTCTTTCAACGAATCCTTAGAGTACCATTTGATGTATCCTATTATCGTCTGGAATAAAGAGGTGTATAAGATAGTTGTCGGTTGTAAATTTATTCTGTCTGGTAGTGACTCGAAAGGTACACCTATATGGAATCCCTTACCGCCTGTGCTTTTAACGGACACATTTTTTACCCCATGCTTATGTAATGTGTCAATAACTTCTTTTGTCACAAGCTTGCCGATTTCAAAATCTTTAACATCAGGGTCGATTAACAAGCTCCAGCCAGTTCTCAGTTTGTCTATTTGGGTTTTCGTCATGCCTACATCTAATTCCATAGGATTTGACCATTGCTCTACAGAACCATGGAATGATACAGTGCCTTCTGCTACAGCCTGAACTACATCTGCAGGATACTGGATGACATCAGGCCGCTTGCCGAAAGAACCGCCTTGAAAAACAGATGCTACTTCACGATTTTTTCCAACTTCTACCAGAGCCTTTTGGACGGATTCACGGGAATACCACGACCAAACAGCTTTAAAGTTTACAGCCATGCAATGCCTTGAGAAGATAACTTCTCGAAAGTATATTGAAGTAGTAATTATAAAAGATTACTATTTACGGATATCAAAGCTAGCCCATTTGCCATCTTGATTTTTTCTTATAGAACCAAAATGTCTAGTTTTGTACAAATCATAAAAATATCTATAATCAGAAACTACACTGTCATATCTAGGGTATGTAGAATGTGTAAAATCAGATAGACAAGTGAATGGATCGCTTAGGAAGTCTCCTTTGAGAAATTCACGTGATTTTCTACTGATCTTTGTTGAAGGTATTTTCCCTCTTCTTCGCCAATCATTTGACCAATTAAAACGCTCACAAACATACCCCAAGGATATAAAGATTGTACTTTAGCATCAGGATTATGCCGTTGATATGTTAGTACAATATCCCTTAATGCATAAAATGAATGGCTCTCAACTAAACCAGCCAAGTATGTGGATGTTCTTAATCCATCTTCATCAATATACGGAGTGTCTCTAGAGGGTCTCACTATACCTGGATGAAGCCAAACATCCTTATCGAATTGTGGTAAAGAAAGCATTATACAAAGCCCACCAGAATAAGTTTCAACATTTTGTTGTGGCGTAACTGCTGGAAAATTTAGTGGTGCACTTTGCTTTAACATTTCAAGCAATTCTTTATCTCTACCTAGTTCTAATGCAAACTCCCTTAAATAGTCCACTCTCGAGATATAAGATGGAGATAATTTTGTTCCAGTCCTGTTGCTAATAGTTTCCCAATATAAATTTAGGTAATTATAAACCTATTACCCCCAACATATAATTGACTATTAACTCGAATAAATTCTTATCTTTATTGTTATACCTCCATTCTTGTTCTTTAATGTAGTAAGGGAATTTCCTTGGACTTATGCCATGGAATTTTATCAGCCTCTCCTTAGCGAAGCTCCAAAATCCTTCTATGCCATTGATGTACACCTTGCCTCTGGAGAATCTTTTGCCATGATCTATCTGCAGATGCCTGTATCCGCAGAACATCAGCGAATCATAGCTCTTCCACTTGTCTGTATAAACAATTGAACCTCTTCTAACCTTCTTTACAGTCGACTGCAATAATGTCTCAGCCGAGACATTAGGAACTATGTCTACAGACACCTTGCCTTTTCTCTCCAGTATGCCGAACACTATTACCTTGTTTCCAGCGCCTCTGCCACGATTACCCTTCCTTTTCCCTCCAAAATAGGCCTCGTCTAGCTCTATTTCACCCTTTAATTTCCTGTCTTTCTTTGCTAATTCCTCTGCTATTGTTCTTCTAATGCTGCCGAATGCCTTCAATGCTGTAGGATAGCTTACACCAGCTTCTATTGCCGCTTTCCTAGCCGATATCGACAATTCAAACAGCTTAATCAAAGCCAACCATTTATACAAAGGAATATTTACAATACTGAAGTGCGTACTGCTCAAAGGATTGTAGTCTATCTTGCAGTTCCTACACCTGAAGTTGCCTCTGTTCATCAGATAGAACTTCTTAGAGCGGCACATTGGACACCGGACAGGTTTATCAATTAACTTGTTGCTGATATAAGTTAGGGCGCTCTTCTCGCTTGCTATTATCTTATGAATATCAACTATTCTCACAATATGCATTTGCCATCCCAGCCTAATGAGCTGGGGGTAGTATATTTATAATCACCTAAATTATTTATCTCATAAATGATTTCATGCCATATATTCATAGGTTAGGTGTTGGGTTAATCCCAACCGAGAGAGACATAGAACACGTATATCGTTTGGTAGATAGAGCCAAGCAAGAATTTGACTTAACATTTGCAACTGAGCCTAGTGTGAGTATACCACATTTAACTCTATTTCAAGGAGTTTACGAAGATGAGGCGCAGGTATCTAATGTTTTGGAGGATACAACTCTTCAGTTAGCTAGACACCAACCAATTCAAGGTTTGGGTATCTGGGCTACAAGAATTCTATTTTTAGATTGTGAGAGAACAGATGATTTGTATAGTGCGCATCAGCTTGCGTTTCAAAGACTATTCCCACTATGCGAAGGAAAATCGGCAGATCC
>CAZPZA010000025.1:4518-10305 GCA_964590985.1 uncultured Gammaproteobacteria bacterium | reverse complement strand
GGCTTAAGAAGTGAAGTTCATGGTGTTGGAGGAGGAAAGATTGATCTCTATTTTCATGCGGTAGGATTTTATTTGCATGACGGAAGTAAAGACGAACCAATCGTTTATCAAGATGTTGCTGCATTTACCTATAGAGATTTTCCTGCTAGCATGCCACAGCAAACAGCTATTCTTGGAACAATAGGTTTTTTTAGAATGGTTGATGTAATACTTCGTTATCCAAGACACATATTTATTGAGAGGAAAATTTATAGCTGAAATTAATTGGGGTTGTAAAAAAGTTAGAAATGTGGTTTACTAGTATTGATCATTCTCTAAGGAGGCGAATGGAGAGAATATGGATAGCAAAGAAGACAAAACTTCTCCATCAAACGAAAATCTTATTAAGAGCATTAATGTTTTTACTTCTTCTTTAAAATTAAAGTTTATTATAGTCCTTATAGTAGTTATTGTTTTAGGTATTGGGACAGGATATGTTATTTCCGAAAAAACAAATGTTTCAGGCGGTTTGGATGAAACTAAAGATTCTACTGGGTTATTCTTGGAAGAAAGAAAAATTGTAGGGTCAGATGATACCACATTGTTTAAAGATACTGCGACAGGTATCCTTAAAGAAGGAGGAATTGATGGGGAGGGAGCTTATCACTTGGTAAGGCCAGGAGGCACTAGTCAAAATGTTTATCTTACGTCTTCTGTAGTTGACTTGTCTATCTTTATAGAAAAAGAAATCAAAATATGGGGCGAAACGCAAAGGGCCCAAAAAGCAGGTTGGCTTATGGATGTTGGTAGAGTAGAGGTTTTAAAGTAAAAATGATAAGACTACAGAAGGTTTCAAAGAAATTTGGAACAGGTGAATTCGGACTAGAATCCCTTGACATTTTTGTAGACAAAGGGGAATTTGTATTTTTGACAGGCCGAGTTGGTGCTGGAAAAACAACAGTTTTTAAGCTGATTACAAGAGAATTGTTGCCAACAGAGGGATCTATAGTGGTAGATAACTTGGATATTGTAAAACTTCCCTATGGGAAGATTCCTCATCTTAGAAAAAAAATAGGCGTGGTGTTTCAAGACCTAAAAATTTTGATGGATAGAACTATTTTTGAGAATGTTATTTTGCCCCTTCAGGTAGCGGGCGTTAAAGAAAAGTTAGCCGAGCAAAAAGTGCAAGAAGTGTTAGAAAAAGTTGGCATTATAGACCATAAAGACAAGTTTCCAGTTCAGCTCTCTGGTGGGCAATTGCAAAGAACAGCAATTGCGAGAGCTCTTGTGATGTCCCCCCCAATACTTTTAGCAGATGAGCCAACTGGCAACTTGGATATAGAAACAGCATTTGAGATTGTAGCCCTCTTGCAAGAGATAAATAAACAAGGCACAACAATTATTATGGCAACGCACAATAAAGAGATTGTAGACAAGAACAAAAAAAGAATTGTGACTTTGCATAAAGGACGTTTGGTCAAGGATGAGTCGCCCAGTAAAAACGAAGAAAAGAAAGGAGGATCAAAGAAAATAAATGATTCTTAAAACGACATTGAAAAACATAAGACGATCTCCTTACCAGGCATTTGCCGCAATTCTTATTATGACGCTTACCTTTCTTGTTGTATCTTTTTTTACGTTTATTTTGGTTGGATCGTCTTTAGTTATTAATTATTTTGAATCAAAACCCACTCTAACTGCATTTTTCAAAAATGAATCTAAAGATGAAGATATAAAGTCTTTAGAAGAAAGCTTGAAAAATACGAGCAAAGTGGCGTCTGTTAAGTTTGTGTCAAAAAAAGAGGCGCTTGAAATATATCGCGAGCAAAACAAAGACGATCCTTTGCTTTTGGATTTGGTTACAGAAGACATTTTGCCTTCCTCCGTTGAGATATCGGCAGTGAATATAGAAGATTTAGAAAGCATCCATGATATCTTAAAAGATAATACTATTGTTTCGGATATAGTTTACCAGAAAGATGTAGTATCAACGCTTACTTCTTGGACCAACGCTTTGCGGCAAATAGGAATAGGATTAATAGTTGTTTTGGTTGTTGTTGCTATATTTATTATGGGAATAATAACAGGAGTTAAAATTTCACAAAAAAAAGAAGATATAGAAATTATGAAACTTATCGGAGCAAGCGACTGGTACATTCGTTTACCTTTTATTTTGGAAGGGGCATTCTATGGTGTTGTTGGTGCAGTGTTTGGTTGGGCTATAGCATCTTCTTCCTTGTGGTATGCTTCTCCTTATCTTAAGTCCTTCTTAGAAGATATTCCTATTTTTCCAATCTCGTCAATCTTTCTCTTGGAGCTTTTGGGAGTAGAGATTGTTATTGCCATTTTGCTTGGAACATTTTCGAGCTTTTTGGCAGTTTTGAGGTATTTGAAATAACACCAAACTTTTGTCATTTATGAATTATGCGTCTTTTAACTTTGATTTTAACTATTCTTTCTGCAGTGTTTTTTACCCATTTTGATCTTGCATTTATAGACGCCCAAGAAGGTTCTCCAACACCGACCCAAACACCTACTTCAACGTCCTCCCCACAGATTAATCTAGAAGGATGTCCTTACGACGAGTTAAATAAGTGCATTCAATTTTTTCAAGACAAAATTAGTGAATTAAATCAACAGAGCAAGACCCTGGCATCTGAAATAGCTGTAATGGATAATCAAATTAAGTTAACGGAAGCAAGAATTAGCGCTACCAAACAAAAGATAGAAGAACTTTCTTCAGATATAGAAATAACTACGGAAAAATTATCTACTCTGCAAGAGTCGCTAACGCAGCTTACAGAAGTCTTATTGAATAGAATTATTGCAACATACGAGGTTGGGCATGCCCAGCCTTTTGAAATTTTGCTTTCTTCCAACAGCGCTTCGAGCTTTTTCTCAAGGCTAAATTATTTAAGAGTAGCCCAAATTCATGATAAGAAGCTAATTTATATTACCCAAGCTGCAAGAAATGACTATCAAAATCAAAAAGAGATTTTTGAGAATAAAAAGAAAAAAGTAGAAGAGCTTAAGACTCAACTTGAGGCTTATACAGCCCAATTGGCAGAAGAGCAAAAAAACAAAGAGAATTTGCTCAAAGTGACAAAAAACGATGAGGCAAGGTATCAGCGCCTGTTGGCTCAAGCCAAAGCAGAACAGGCAATTGTTTTTGGTGGGGGAGAAGAAACATTTATGAGGAATGTTTCCAAAGGGGATTCAATTGGATTTATCGCTTCTTACAGCATCAGTCCTGGATGTTCATCTGGAGCGCACCTTCATTTTGAAGTTCACAAGAATGGTTCTGTACAGGATCCAAACGCGTATCTTCGACCAGCAAATTATTCTTATTCTTATTCCTCGGATGAGTATGGATATTATGGCTCAATAAATCCTTCAGGAGACCTACAATGGCCTATAGATGAGCCAATAAAGGTAAATCAAGGATATGGTGGTTCTCACACTTACGCTCAGCGTTTTTATCCAAATGGAATACACATGGGAATAGACATGGATTCAGGCAGCTCCTCAACGGTAAAATCAGTAAAGGAGGGCAGACTGTATGCTGGTTCGTATAGTTGTAGTAATGGAAAATTGTTGTATGCAAAGATCGAACACGATGATGGGCTAGTAACTTGGTACTTACATATGGTGCCGAATTGATGAAAAAACAATGAGTCTCTCTGCGAACAAGGTCTTTATAGGCTTGGTGGTTGTATTAATTTTTTTATTCGAAGCAAAGTCTGTTTTCGCTGGAGATATCGTTATTAATGAAATTATGTATGATCTTTCAGGATCAGATACTAATCGTGAGTGGATTGAAATTTATAACAAAGGAACTTCTTCTACGGATTTGACTAACTGGCGTTTCAAAGAAGGAGGTACTAACCATACTCTCAATCAATATCAAGGAAGTATAAATCTTGACCCAGGAGGTTTTGCGGTCATAGTTGATAATCCCGCTGCTTTTCTAAACGACAATTCTGGATTTTCCGGAACAATAATAGACTCATCTTTTTCTTTGTCGAATACAGGTGAAATCTTAACTATACTTCAAGATGATTTGATCACAGTTTCAGATGAAGTTACTTATCAAAGTTCTTGGGGAGGCGCAGGGACTGGAGGCTCTTTGGAAAGAAAAAGTGCAAGTGGCACGAGCAATGATTCAAGTAATTGGCAAGAAAGTGCAATAGGAGGGACACCTGGAACAAACAATAGTTCTGGTTTGACTCCGACGCCTACACCATCGCCAAGTCCAACCCAAACGCCAACATCAATGCCAACCAATACTCCTACACCAACACCAAAGCCAGCTTCAACTCCAACAAAGACACCTATCCCTACAAAGACCTCAGCACCTACAAAAACGCCAATCCCTACTAAGACAGAAGCTTATTCTTCCTTAAAAAATACTCCTACCCCAACTGCTAGTACAAATACTACCAAAAAAGAACCCGTTCCATCCTTAGTTTTGGGCGAGAGCGAGGGTAAAGAAAATAAAAATAAGGATAGAACTGTTTTAGAGACAAATAAAGAAGAATTGAGCGAGGAAAATAAAACAGAAGGAAGCATTTTATCCAAAATTTTTCTTTTTATTGGAAGCATTTTTTTAATCTCTTCTGGTATAATGCTTGCCCGATCTTATATTAGACATAGAAGACAAAATGATATTTCCTTCTAAAAAAGTTTTTATTACCAATAGTTTTGAAGAAACGCAGAAATTGGGCGAGAAGTTTGCAAGGTCTCACCTTGCGAGGCAAACCTGCTTATCAGGGTGTAAATTAATTGCTTTATACGGAGATTTAGGTTCTGGTAAGACAACTTTTGTTCAAGGAATGGCGAGAGGATTGGGAGTAAAGAGAAGGATAATATCGCCGACATTCATCATTATACGTTCGTATAAAATCAAAAATCAACCCTTCGACTTCGCTCAGGGCAAGAAATCAAAAATCAAATACACAAATAAAAAATTAAAAATGTTTTATCATATAGATTTATATAGAATGGAAAGCAATAAGGATATTGGAGGATTGGGACTAGATGAAATTATTAAGAACGAAGAAAATATTGTTATGGTTGAGTGGGCGGAGAAGATGGACAGGCTACTGCCAAAGAAGAGAATTGACATACAATTTGTATATGTGTCAGAGCACGAAAGGAAAATAACTATCAAAAAATTGACCTAATTAATCTAATTGACCTAATTTTCTAAAATTGGATAATTGGGATTTGATTAGAAATTAGGTTAATTAGAAATTTATATTGTGTTTTACGTGTATGAATGAGGATATTGTAAACGCTATTAAAGTTTTAAGAAACGGTGGTATAGTAATTTTCCCAACAGATACTGCTTTTGGCATTGGTTGCAGAATCGATGATGAGAAGGCTGTGAGGCGATTGTTTAAAATTAGAAAAAGACCGACCAACCAAGCAACGCCAGTTCTTGTTGAAAGTTTGGATATGGCGCAAGAATATGTTAAAGCTATTCCCCAAGAAGTTATTGATAGGCTTATAAAACCATACTGGCCCGGAGCACTTACCATTGTTCTTCCTTGTAAAATAGAAAAAATTCCAGAACCTGTGAGAGGAGGAGGAAAAACACTTGGCGTTAGAATGCCTAATCACCAAATTACCCTTGCTTTAGTAGAAGGAGTTGGCGTTCCGATTCTTGGACCTTCGGCAAACTTTCATAAGAAGAAAACGCCATATAGATTTGAAGATCTTGCCCAAAAACTTGTAAAATTAGTTGATTATGTAGTTGCTGGAGAGTGCGCGTTGAAACAGCAATCAACTATTATTGATTGTTCGAAA
>CAZPZA010000025.1:2880-4418 GCA_964590985.1 uncultured Gammaproteobacteria bacterium | reverse complement strand
AGTTGCTGGAGAGTGCGCGTTGAAACAGCAATCAACTATTATTGATTGTTCGAAAGAGGAATGGAGGATTATTCGCCAAGGAGCAATAAAAATTCAAAGTTACAATTCAAAATTCAAAAATAATACTAGTCTTTTAATAGACACTTCTTCCAATAAAGAAATTACAGTTAAATTAAAAATCAAGGATCAAGAATATATGATAAAACGAAAGATTGGGAAAAATAAGGCTCAAGTAGCCTTGCCAACGATTGATAAGTTGTTAAATCAGCAAGGACTAACATTAAAAGATCTTACTTCAATTAGAATAAATACAAGTTCTGGCTCGTTTACTGGAATAAGAGTTGGGATGGCTATTGCCAATGCGTTGTCTTTTGCTCTAGAAGTACCAGTTAAAAAATTTTCTGTTTGACTAAAGTTGGCAACTCGTATCATAATGTAATTATGAAGAGTTTGCTTCACTACTTTTTTCTCCCCCACAAAAACAACAATTTTAGGGCAAAGATTTTACACAATAGCAGCATATTGTTTGTAGTTCTTTTTCTTTTTCTTGGAGGATTTTTTCTTTCTATAGTCAGAACCAATTACCCTTCTATTCTTGGAGTAGCAGCAGATATTTCAATTGAAAGACTCATAATGTTAACAAATATTGAACGCCAGAAACAAGGTCTACCTCCTCTTATAGAAAATTCTCAACTATCAATTGCCGCTTCACTCAAAGCTAATGATATGTTTGTTCAAAACTATTGGGCGCACAATTCGCCAGATGGCAAAACACCTTGGTATTTTATAAGAGAAGCAGGATACAATTATACTTATGCAGGAGAAAATTTAGCCAAGGGTTTTGAAACAGCAGAAGAGGCTGTTAAAGCCTGGATGGCGAGTCCAAAACACAGAGCAAATGTACTATCAGAAAACTTTAACGAGGTAGGATTTGCTGTAAAAAAAGGAAGGCTCAATGGCGAGGAAACAGTATTAATAGTTGAAGCATTTGGTAATCAAGGAACAGCTCCAAGCATTGCAGTAAATAGGGAGAGACAGGAAGTTTTTTCTGTTTCGGATAACGAGGAAACAGCTTCGTTTCCATCGGTTAGTAAACAAACCCTTATTGGGAGTTTATCATTAACATCCAATATTAGTAAAATTATACTATCTGTGTTTATGCTTACGTTAATTCTAGACATATTAGTTGTTAAAAGAAAAAAAATTATTCGTTTTGTAGGACACAATCTGGATCACATTTTCTTTTTGGGACTTATGTTTATACTAATTATGGGAGCTTTAGGTAAAGGAGTGATTATCTGATGAGTACTGAAGGCAAGAAACATACGGGTTATTATATCGGTCTTTTGGCAATACTTGGTTTTGGATTATTTATGACATTTGGATTCTCTTATGGGGCAAGATGGCAAATGTTTTCTATTTTGTTGACTGCGTTTTTTTATATTGTTTGGGGAATGTTGCATCATTTTATAAACCATGATTTGACTCTCAAAATTGTGATAGAATACATACTTATTGGAAGCTTGGGTATTACTGTG
>CAZPZA010000025.1:0-2780 GCA_964590985.1 uncultured Gammaproteobacteria bacterium | reverse complement strand
GTTATTTTAGCAGGAGGACTAGCGACTCGATTGCGACCCTTAACGTGGGTTACCAATAAGCATTTATTGCCTGTCTACAATAAGCCTATGATTTATTATCCGCTTGAAGCGATTGCACAAGCAGGAATAAAGGAAGTATTGCTTGTAAGCTCTGCGGATCATGCAGGAGATTTTGCGAATTTACTTAAAAATGGAGACGATTTTGGTTTACGGTTATATTACGCAATTCAGAAAAACCCAACTGGTGGAATTGCGGATGGCCTTTCGCTTGCAGAAGAATTCGTAAGAGGAAAAAAGATTTTGGCAGTGCTTGGGGATAATATCTTTAGCTTTAATCTTAAAAAAATAGCTAATACATTTAAAAGTAAGAAAAATGGAGCAGTTGTTTTTGGAGTAGAGATGGATACCAAGTCAAGGCAATATGGCGTAGTAGAAATAGGAAAGAGCGGCAAAGTATTATCCATAGAAGAAAAGCCTGAATTTCCAAGGTCAAAAATTGCTCAAACTGGAATCTATATGTATGACGAAAGAGTTTTTGATTTTATCAAAAAGCTCAAACCGTCTGCTAGAGGACAACTCGAGGTCACAGATTTAAACAATTCTTATCTAAGAGAAGGGACTCTTGAATGCGAAATAATCAATTGGTGGATAGATGCGGGAACGTCGCACAGCGAACTATTGCGGGCAAACAACATGGTTGCAGAGAAAGTAAGAAAAGGAGAGTTGTAAAAACCCCTTATTATGAAACTATTGGTAACAGGCGGAGCTGGATTTATTGGCTCAAACTTTGTCCTCTATTGGTTAAAAAAGCACCCAAACGATCAGATTGTAAATCTCGATGCTTTAACTTATGCCGGGAATTTAGAAAATTTAAGAGAAGTTGAAGATAACAAAAACTATACTTTTATAAAAGGAAGAATAGAAGATCCTCAAATTGTTAATCAAGCGATGCAGGGAGTAGATATTGTTGTTCACTTTGCAGCAGAAAGCCATGTGGACAGATCTATTAAAAAACCAGCAGAATTTGTTATCACCAATGTGGTAGGAACGCAAGTTATTTTAGATTCAGTAAAGCAAAATAGAGTAAAAAAATTCCACCATGTATCAACAGACGAAGTTTATGGAAGCCTAGTTCTTAATGATAAGAACAAATTTAATGAACGAACAAATTACGATCCCAGAAGTCCTTATGCGGCAAGCAAAGCGGCTTCCGACCATTTAGCGAGAACATATTTTGCAACGTTTGGTTTACCCATTACAATTAGCAACTGTTCTAACAACTTTGGTCCATATCAATTCCCTGAAAAAATGATTCCCCTTGCAATAACTAATATTTTAGAAGGCAAAAAAATTCCGGTTTACGGAGACGGGCTTTATGTTCGAGATTGGCTTTATGTTGAAGATCATTGTAGAGCTATAGATCTTATTTTGCAAAAAGGCAAGGTTGGAGAAACTTATTGTGTGGGAGGGTTAACTCAAGATATCAATAATTTAGAAGTTGTTAAGAAAATTCTAAAAATCTTAGGCAAGGATGATAGTTTCATTGAGTTTGTCAAAGATAGACCAGGACATGATAGGAAATATGCTATTGATTGGTCAAAGATCAAAAACGAGCTCGGCTGGCATCCTTTGCACAGTTTTGACGAATGGCTAGAAAAGACGGTTGAATGGTACAAAATACACCAGGATTGGTGGAAAAGACTAAAAACCCAAGAATTCCAAAAGTACTACGAAGAACAATATGGGGATTTGGATTAAAACCGAGGAATGTACAGATCGAGTTTGGGAGTATTAGTTACTGGTGAGGTTTATCAAGGGCATTTTGAGGATGAATGAGTTTATTTAGGAATTCAAAAGTTTTAGGAGTTCTTCTTTGAGTAATGGTTTGTGTCTGGAATTTCGCTCTAGGAAAAACATCATAATGTGGTATGGCTAAAATTTCCACTCCTTCTTTTGTAGTAATAGTGTTTTGGGTAGTTCTTCCTTCAAAGAAAAACTGATCACTAAAACTTCGGAATCCTTTATACCGGCTCTTGCAAACAAAAATATACCCTGGTTCATGTCCAAACATTCCCGCATCATCTGTTAGATCAACATTGATTTTTGGACAATAAATAATGCGTTGTAAAACCTCAGGTGTAAAAAATTTCTCAAGATCTTCTTCAGATGGTTCATGTTCTCTATCTAGTTCCGTGCGAACCTCATCATCAACTGGATATCCATTGGGAATTTTTAGGAAAGGTATATCATACTCTTCAATTTCTAAAGATGGGTAAGCAAGATCATTTTTAGGTTGGATTTTTTCTATGTCTTTACTCTCGTCGCTGCTCATAAATATTGCTAACATAATAACAAACTAGTTTTTAATATTCAATATCAATATCGTGCGGCGACCCTTGGGGTTGATGCTAATAGCATAACACATGCTATAATTGTTCTTAATGAAAATTTTGGGGACTGGACTTGAGGGGCTTGTGGGGTCAAGAATTGTAGAGTTGTTGAAAGATAAGTATGAGTTTGATCCGTCAGAAGTTGATATAACAGATAGAAATAAGCTTATTAATAGAATTAAAAACTGCGATGCTCCGATAGTTCTTCATTTGGCAGCCAAGACAAGCGTGGATGGATGCGAAAAGGATCGGGAGCAAGATATTAAGATATTAAGATATAAAGATATTAAGAAACGGGAAGAAGAATGGTACGCAAATAAGACTGCGTGGGGAGCGAATGTCTTTGGAACAAAAAATATTATTGACGCTTGTCAAAAAAGCAGTAAAAAA
>CAZPZA010000024.1:0-10721 GCA_964590985.1 uncultured Gammaproteobacteria bacterium | reverse complement strand
CTGGTACCCGCATTAGTGCTCTTTCTTCTTTATGATCTAACCAGTATTTCTGCCACGCCCCTATGCCTTGCCATTCTAAAGCAGATACACTTACCCACTTTGTCCCTTTTCCTTTTTCCCAAAATCCACCTACGCTTGCCGCCGATGATCCTGGATGAATCTGCGGAACTGGTGAAACAATAATAGGAACGCTTGGCCAAGCAAATAACACATTGCTGTTTTTTTCTTTTTCCAATTCTCTTTCTACCCGCTCTGTGCTCATACCTCGACACGCTAAAACAGCATCTACTAACGGCCAACCTGTGCTTTTGGCTACTTTATCGTATGCAGATACTGTTTCTAATACTGATTTGTTTGTGCCGATAAATCTCCATTCTCTGTTCTCCCCAGAAAGAATACCGTGACCAAGCATTACCATCGCATTATTTATAGTTACTACTTCCTTTGTCCCCAATGACTCTAAGTGCAAATTATTTACTAAAAAAACGTGAGGATTTACTGGTATAGGAACAGCGTCGTAAGCCTCATTTGAGTTTGATTGCAAGGTGTACTTACCTAGCCGAATACCCCATTTGCTTAACAATTCTTTTTTCGGATCCTGATCTAATCGAAATTTTTCTTGCATATCTATCTTCCTCCAGTAGTCTAAAATTATTTACGGCGAAGGAATTATAACATAGCATGAAGTGATTGCAAGAAATTTTCTTTAATAGTTTTTTCCTGGATTTGTAATTATAATGCTATGAGGATGGCTTTCGGTGAGGGATGCTTGGGTAATAAACCCTTTTTGTCAACTTTGCAAGGCGTCCCCTTGCAACCTGCAATACCTCCAACTCGAGCAAGCACTCCAAGAAATCGGTAGAATGCTTGGAGGATGGAAAAAGTCAGTAAAAAAATAAAGCAAGATTCTACCTCGGAACGAAACCCCAAGTACGGATAGCGATCCTGCGACTCAAGATTCCAACCGACGTACAAGCGGCCATCCGAGTCGAAATTAGCGTGAAGAACGCGTCACCCTCGCTACGAGAACCGGGCAGACGAGACAATGTAGAACCTTCATCTAGGTAATGATCAGTCAAAAGTTTACTAAACCGAGAGCCAATAATGAAAGTCGCAAGTCTTTGTCCTTTGCGTCCTTCCTTTTTAAGCATATCCACTGTTTGCTTTTCGTTGGTATTTCTATTAGGAGAATCTATATCCATTTCTATATCTATAGAACCTCCCTTATTGTCTCCATTAATAACTGAAGTTCCCTGACTTACAGACCAGCTTTGCATTTTAGGAGACATTCTTCCAAGAAGAACTAAACCTTCTTTTGTATAGCACTCATCTGGTACTAGAAGGACTGCTTTCCCTTCCTCTTGAAGCTTTCCTAGTTCTTCTGAAGTTCTGTCGCAAGATGGGACTTGTATTAACTAACTCTGGAGTAAGAGGGCCTTCTTTGTATTCTGAAATTGAACGGCCGAGTGTGTCCTGCGGAATTACCTCCGGGGCAACTGGAGTTGCAGATGGAAGAGGAATATCTGTACCTCTTGATTCAAGCATAGCAGCAACAATGTTTGCACGCTCTAAATCCACAGGATTTCCTGTCTTTCTTAACTCAATTTCTACATGCCGTATTGCCATATGTTAGCCTTTATACTATAAGGTCATTTGTCAAATTTTTTGTGTGTACATAATACTTGACATCTAAATGTTAAGGAGTTGGTGGAGTGTATCTTTCTTGCTCTTTAAGACGTTCCAGAATCCACATGCGAACAAGGGTGGTTGGACCCAGACCCTTCCCATAGGCTTGGGTACGCAGTTTTCTTAATGTTTCAGAGTCGAGGCGCACAGTGATTCCTTGGGAGAGGTTTTTGGCAAAGCGGGCTTTAACGGTTTTGAACTCATCTTGGTAATCTGCCATATCATGGGTGTCAAACCACTCTGCTTCCTGTCCCCGACTGGCAAAATTAGGAATACGGCTCTTAACTGGTTGTCTGTTTTTCTGTTTATTTCTTCGTGTCATTATTCTTCACCTTCCCTCTTTCATATCTCTCTTGCTGATATATTGCTCGTTCTCGTCTGCTGGCTGGGCGAGCAGTCACTGGGTAATACACCCCTTCTCCTTCGGATCCAAAACGACTGTCATTATTCTACTACTCTTTGTATTCCGAATACCAGAGACCGGCCCTTCCTGCCTTGCTGAACTACTGGGTCGCCTTGACAAACCTCTTCTACTTCCTCTAGGGTAACCTGATGGTGAGCGATGTGAGCCACGTTCCAGGAATCCCAGATAAGGCGACGAATAAAGAGCATATCGTATACTTGTAACGCATTATACCACTGTGAATTACATTGTCAAGGGACAGCTTGAGGATGATTCTTTCTGGCCAGTTGTAAGCTTGCGCGAAGGTGGTCGTAAATTGTCTCAATAATTTTTCCCAGGATTTGTAATTAAGATATCATGCGGGTGGCTTTCGGTAAGAGAGGCTGTAGTAATTTGGATAAATTTTGCCTTGTTCCATAACTCTCTTATTGTTCTTACTCCCACGTAATACATACCTGATTTTATTCCTCCTATTGCTTGGTCTACCAATTCTTTTACCGTTCCTTTAATAGGAACCAACCCCTCAACGCCTTCGGAAACCAATACCCGATCTTTGTACTTTTTGCCATGAAATTCGTCTTCGGATTTTATAGAGGCTCCCTTTCCCATAGCAGCAGAGGATCCCATGCCGCGATATTCTTTGAAAACATATGTTTTTTGTTTATTGTTAAATATGTTTTGAAAACGCTGCGGTACTTCTTCTTTTTTAAGACGAGTTATTGTGCCAGGGGACTCAAGAGCTGATGCAAAAAAACTTCCCATCATCACAGTCGATGCGCCAGAGGCAAGTGCCTTTACCATATCGCCAGAGTATTTAATGCCTCCATCTGCAATAATAGGAACGCCTTCTTTTCTTGCTATTTTGGCTGTTTCCATAATTGCTGTTAACTGTGGCACTCCCATACCAGAAATTACACGAGTTGTGCAAATTGCCCCAGACCCCATTCCCACTCGCAAACCGTCTGCTCCGGCACTAATTAAAGCTTTTGCACCCTGTTTTGTGGCTATATTTCCTCCTATTACATCTATATTCTTGTAAGTTTTTTTGATAAATTCAATGGCATCAATTATTGTCTTGGCAAAACCATGCGCAGAATCAACAACTATAACATCTGCTCCTGCGCTAACCAAAGCTTTTACTCGTTCTTCAAAGCCACTGTTTGTTCCAACTGCCGCGCCAACCAAAAGTTTTTTATTTTTTACTTTGGCAACTTCTTTTGCCTGATCCCCAACTGTTAAGTTTCTATGAATAATCCCTACTCCTCCAAGCTCTGCCAAAGCAATCGCAAGTTTACTTTCTGTAACAGTATCCATTGGAGCTGAAACCAAAGGCATGGAAAGTTTTATTCGCCGAGTTAATTGTGTGGATAAATCAATATCTTTTCTTGAAAAATCGCTATATCCAGGCAAAAGAAGAACATCATCAAAAGTTAATCCTAGTGGAAAAGAAGGCTCTCTATCCATACTGTACTTTATAAAATATCTTCCTGCTTGTCAATATCCTATAGGAAGACTCGGTCTTGACAAAGCCTTTACAACGGGCAATAATGTTAATAAATCCCATAAGGAGACGTTGCATTAAACAGTTGCCAAAATATGAAAACAGAGCAGAGAAAATGGCTAAAAGATGTGGGATGGACAATAGTTTCCGATAATAATTTAAAAGACACTGCACAATTAGTATTCCTCTTTGGGGAAACTTCACTCCTAAAAGACCCCAAAAACTTTCAAGCTGTAAAAAGCTTTTATCCCAATGCCCATATTCTCTTGGGATCAACAGCAGGTGAGATAATAGGTACTCAAGTTTTGGATAATTCGATGGTAGTTACAGCTGTACATTTCAGAGACACCAAAGTTGGTGTTGCAAAAACCAAAGTGCAATCAATGCTAGAAAGCGAGGTTGCTGGAGAAAAACTTGCTAACTCTTTAGAGAAAGAGGGGTTGGCACATGTCCTTGTTATCTCGGACGGATTGCATGTAAACGGAACCAAACTGGTCAAAGGCTTAACTGGCAATTTACCAAAAGATATTGTTGTCACAGGTGGACTGGTCGGAGACCAGGATCGCTTTAAGGAAACCGTGGTTGGTTTGGATGCTGTTGCAGAACCAGATACAATTGCAGTTGTTGGCTTTTATGGAACAGGTATAAAAATAGGGTATGGCTCTATGGGAGGATGGGATCCTTTTGGTCCTGAAAGATTGGTTACCAAATCAAAAGATAATGTTCTTTATGAATTAGATGGGCAACCAGCGCTTGCGCTATACAAAAAATATCTTGGTGAGCAGGCAAAAGATTTACCAGCATCTGGTCTTTTGTTTCCTCTTAGCCTAAGGAGACGAGGAAAAGAAGGAGGATTGGTAAGAACTATCTTATCTATTGATGAAAAAGAGAATACTATGACTTTTGCCGGAGATGTACCAGAAGGAGACTACGTTCGACTTATGAAGGCAAATTTTGAAAGGCTGGTAGACGGAGCAGGAGGCGCAGCTAGTATGACCCATGAATCACTAAAAAGCTCTAACCCACAACTGGCAATACTTATAAGCTGCATTGGTCGTAAACTCGTTCTGAAACAAAGGGTAGAAGAAGAAACAGAAAGGGTTCAGGAAATATTAGGACCACAAGTAGTTATGACTGGCTTTTATTCGTATGGAGAGATATGTCCGGTTGCTCCTACAGAAAAGCAATGCGATCTCCACAATCAAACAATGACAATTACTACATTTTCCGAAAGTTAGTTGTTTTTCCACAATGAACAAGCTGCTTGCGCGTCAAGTCAAAAAGATCTTTGGAAGCATAGAGAATATTCCCTCGGACTTACTCCCATTTCTACAAACGGTAAGTGGCACTTACGATGGCTTTGACCAAGACAGGACTCTAGCCGAACGTTCTATAGAACTAAGCTCTCAAGAACTGCTAGAAGCTAACCAGCGCATTCGAGAAGAAGCAGAGACGCAAAAAGCGCTACTGTCCGGTATCGGAGATGCAATGATCGGAACAGATAAGGACAGCAGAATTATAGTTTTAAACGAATCCGCAGAAAATATGTTCGGCTGGAGTAGAAAAGAGGCTACAAACAAGCGATTTGACGAACTTATTCCCGTCTATTACCAAAATGGAAAGCCAGTTCCCAAAAACGATAATCCTGTATACGTAGCACTTCTTTCCGGATTAAAAGCCACAACTAGCACTATACATAGCCTATATTATGAAAGAAAAGACAAAGTAAGATTTCCGGCAGCAGTTACAATTACACCTGTAGTTGTCAAAGGAGAAGTATCGGGAACTGTAGCAATAATAAGAGATATCACGAAAGAAACAGATATCGACAGAATGAAAACAGAATTTATATCTCTTGCTTCTCATCAATTGAGAACTCCTCTTTCCGCAATTAAATGGTTCACCGAAATGTTACTAGATGGAGATGCGGGTCCATTAAACAAAGATCAATTAGAACTTTCAAGAAGCATTCATCAATCAAACCAAAGAATGATTGAGCTTGTCTCGTCCATGCTTAATATTGCAAGAATTGAATCCGGACGCATCATTATTGATCCCAAGCCTACAGACCTTGGGGCCTTGGCAAAAGAAGTAATTAATGAACTTCAGGTAAAGTTTAAAGAGAAAAACCTTATTCCAGTTATAAGCATACACGAAACTTTGCCGCTTATAAATATTGATCCAAAACTGATAAGACAAGTGTTTATGAATTTGCTTACAAATGCCATTAAATATACAAAGTATTCCGAGACTGAAGGAGAGATATCTTTGTTTATATCGCTAAAAGGCGACCAAATTATCTCTCAAATTACTGATCACGGATACGGAATACCCAAAAAAGACAAAGACAAGGTATTTCAAAAATTTTACCGCGGAGATAACATAGTCAAAATAGTAGCAGACGGCACAGGACTTGGCTTGTATCTAACAAAAATTATTCTGGAGTCTTCAAATGGAAGAATATGGTTTGAAAGCGAAGATGGAAAAGGAACTACTTTTTGGTTTAGCCTCCCTGTAGGTGGAGTTTTGCCTAGAAAAGGAGAAGTAACACTTGACAGTTAGTTCTAAAAAGCACACAATAGTAAAAGGTTTTATATGAACCAGCACAAACTAACAGTACTTGTAGTTGAGGATGAAAATCTTCTTCTCCAAGCAATCACGAGGAAGCTTGAGCTCAACAAAATGACCGCTATCCCTTGCCAAAGCGGCAAAGACGCAATAAAACTTCTAAATAATTTAGGCGAAAAACCAGATATTATTTGGCTTGATTACTATTTAAAGGACATGAATGGGTTAGAGTTTATGTGCTCTATTAAGAAGAATACAAAGCTTGCAGATATCCTAACAATAGTGGTAAGCAATTCAGCAAGTTCAGACAAAGTGAGAAACATGCTTGCCCTTGGAGTAAAAAAATATTATCTTAAAGCAGAAAACAGACTAGACGACATTATTTCTACTATCAAAAGCATGCTTGAGGAGAAACAAGCTGCAAATAATAACAAAACATGGGAAACGTTAAAAAAATCTTAATAGTTGACGACGAAAAGTTGGTTGTGCAAGCCTTAACCCAAAAACTCCAAGAAGCAGGATTTAGCACAGATGCTGCTTATGATGGTGAAGAGGCGCTGTCAAAAGTAAATCAGGCGAAGCCTGACTTAATCCTTCTTGACATAATCATGCCAAAGCTAGATGGAATATCTATGCTAAAAAGGCTAAAAGCAGACGAAAAAACTAAAGACATACCAGTAATAATTCTGACCAATCTTTATAGCGACAAAAAAGTAGTAGAAGCATTAGAATCTGGAGGAACAGACTATTTGATTAAAGTAGACTACACACTGCCTGAAATTGTTGAGCAGATAAGAAAGAAACTCCAATAATTTTTTATGAAAAAAGTACTAATTGTAGAAGACGATATATACCTTGCCAATGCCTATAGAGTCAAACTAACCAAAGCCGGCTTTGACGTCAAAAACGCCTTTGATGGACAAGAGGCTATAGATATTTTGCAAACCTATACGCCGGATATAATTCTTCTTGATATAGTAATGCCAAGAAAAGACGGCTTTGCTACGCTTGAAGAAATAAAATCAAACGAAAAATGGAAAAATATACCAGTTATTCTTGCCTCAAATCTTGGTCAAAGAGAAGACAGAGAAAAAGGTATAAGCTTGGGAGCTGTGGAGTTTTTTACCAAAACCGATTTTACCCTAAATAATCTTATAGAAAAAATAAATGGCATTACCCAACCCCAACCAACGCAAACGCAAAATTCCTCTCATTGAAACCTCTAAATTCGATATGTTATGATGTGATAAATATGGCTCTTTATGATAGTCAATCCTTATATAATGTTCTAAAAGAACTTCGGGTAATAGAAGAAAAACAACTAGACGAAGCATTGCAAGATGGTAAAAAGCAAAACATTCCTCTCGAAAACATATTATTAGCAAGAGATTTAATCTCTGATGAAAACTTAGGCAAAACTATTGCAGATATTATCTCTTTTCCTCTGATAAGACTTGGTGAAATTCCTATTCCCGATGAGATATTGCGAATCATTCCAGAAGAAGTTGCAAGAAAACAAAAAGTGATTGCTTTCAAAAAAGACGATAAAGCGCTTTATATTGCAATATCAGACCCTGGCAATATTCAAATTAAAGATCTTATAGAAAAACGGGTGGGTATGCCAGTTGTAATCTATTTTGCCACCAATAAAGATATAGCCAACGCACTATTTTTATATAAAAAAGATTTAGCAGCCACTTTTAACGAACTAGTCAAGGAGCACATTCAAGAAGCAGAAAAAGCTTCAGGAAAACCAGAAAGAAAAAGCGATCCGCCGATTATAAAGATTGTAGAGACTATCCTAACTTATGCTTACCAAAACAGAGCATCCGATGTCCATATAGAACCTCTTAAAGAAGAAACAGTTATTCGTTTTCGAATAGACGGTGTATTGCACGATATACTTTCTGTTTCCCTTGCTCTTCATGCCCCTATTGTTACGAGAATCAAAGTTATTTCTAATCTTCGCACAGATGAGCACAGTATCGCTCAAGATGGAAAATTGCAATTTAAACTAGAAGATGAAGATGTTGACGTTAGGGTGTCTATTGCTCCAACTACAAACGGCGAAAATGTGGTAATGAGGCTTTTGTCCGAAAGATCGCGCCAGTTTTCTCTTTTGGATCTTGGATTTTCAATATCTGATCTTGAAAAAGTCAAAAAGGCGTACGCAAAACCATACGGAATGATACTAGCCAGCGGCCCAACAGGTGCTGGGAAAACAACTACAGCCTATGCTATCTTAAAACTTCTTAACAATCGAAACGTTAACATAATGACTATAGAAGATCCTGTAGAGTACAATATAGAGGGTGTTAATCAGATTCAGGTTAATCTCAAAACCAATCTTACTTTTGCAGATGGCTTAAGATCTATAGTGCGCCAAGATCCAGATATTATTCTTGTTGGAGAAATAAGAGATAACGAGACCGCAGGTATTGCAATAAATTCTGCCATGACAGGACATATTGTTTTATCTACTGTTCATACCAACGACGCTGCAACGACTATCCCAAGACTTCTGGATATGCGTATCGAACCTTTTCTTATAGCCTCAACTGTTAATGTAATTATAGCTCAAAGGTTGGTGCGAAAAATCCATACAAAATGTAGAGTAAGCACCGAGATGCAAATAAGCCAACTTAAAAAATATATAGACGAGACTCTCATTAAGAAATCCTTTGGCAAAGCTCAAACAGTAAGACTATACAAAGGAAAGGGATGCAAATTAGACCATGGAATAGGGTTTGAAGGAAGAGTTGGCATATTTGAGGTATTGGTTGTGGATGAGAAAATTAGAAAAGCAATACTTAGGCGATCAGACGCTTCAGAAATAAAAAAAATAGCTGTGGGCTCTGGCATGACAAGCATGATAGAAGATGGCTTAGAAAAAGTAAAACAAGGAATCACTAGCCTAGAAGAGGTCCTTCGCGTAACAAAAGAATGAAATGAACAAAAAAAGAAGTGCGCAAGTTTTATCAAAAGTCAGTTTTTTGGACAAATTGCTTTTTGCCAAGCATTTAGCTGTAATGTTAAAAAGCGGCTTAAATATTGCCGAAGCAATCGAATCTCTTGCGGTCTCGACAAAATCAAATAAATTCAACAAAATTTTAGCGCAAGTAGCAGTAGATATTAGAAATGGGCAAAGTTTGGCAAAAGCTCTTAAAAAACACCCAAAAGTCTTTAGCAATTTTTTTGTAAGCCTTATTGAGATAGGAGAAGAATCAGGAACTTTGGATGAGAGTCTTTCGTATTTGGCAGAACATCTAGGAAAAGAATATGCGCTTTCGAAAAAAATCCAAGGAGCTCTTCTTTATCCAACCATAGTAATAGTTGCTGTTACTCTTGTGGGGATAGGAATGAGCTTATTTGTTCTACCCCAACTTACCAATCTTTTCGCTTCTTTGGATGTTGATCTTCCTCTAACAACCGTTATCCTTCTTTACTTTGCAAACCTTATGAAAAATCACGGAATTCTTATAATTTCCTCTTTCGTTGCAGTAATTATTTTATTAAGAATTCTTATCTTGCAACCTTTCTTTAGGCATAAATGGCATAGGTTTATCTTATCCCTCCCTGTATTTGGAGAACTTATTGTAAACGAACAAGTTTCTTCAATATCCAGAAACCTTGGCATCATGCTTAAAAGCGGTTTGCCAATAACTAGATGTTTGGCAATTCAACACGAATCAACAGAGAATTATGTTTTCAAAAACTATATACTAGAGCTTCAAAAAGCAGTAAATAAAGGAAAAAATATGGGTGAAGAATTAGACAAAGATAATTATTCTAAATTTCCAGATGTTGCAATTAAAATGATTGCTGTTGGAGAAAAAACAGGCAAGCTTGACGAGGTTTTTTTGTATCTTGGAGACTTTTTTGAAGAAGAGGTGGACAACACCGCTAAAAATCTCTCTGTTGTTTTGGAGCCAGTCATCCTTTTGGTAATCGGCGTATTTGTTGGTTTTGTCGCCCTTGCCATCATCAGTCCAATTTATGAGCTGACAGGGTCGATTAAATAACTAGATATCAAGAATTAAAAATTAAATATCAAAAATATATATCAAATATAAAATATTTTATTTTAAAGATGTATATTTAATATTTGCTTTTTGATGTTTGATATTTTTGCTTATGACTCGTGGCATTACCATTATCGAACTCCTTCTGGTAGTTGCAATAATATTGACTCTTGGTTTAATGTCAGCTTCATTTTATTCTAGGTTTCTAACCCAAAACGCTGTAGGAAATACACAAAATCAGCTTGTCAATAGCTTTAGAAAAGCGCAGACCTACAGTATGATGGGCAAGCAAAATGGAGTTTGGGGAGTAAGATATGCTTCCAATCAAATCACTTTGTATCTTACAGGAGATAGCTCTTTTGATGAAAGTTTCGATGTAAACAACACTGTAACAGTTACTACTTTTGATATTGCATTTGCAAAAATCACTGGCTTACCAAGTTCTACTGGAGATATTACAATAACAGGTGGAAACAATACTAAAATAGTTACCATTAATAGTCAGGGAGTGGCGAGTAAATCTAACTAAAATATCAAAAAT
>CAZPZA010000023.1:0-11127 GCA_964590985.1 uncultured Gammaproteobacteria bacterium | reverse complement strand
ATAGCAAATATACCTGTCCGCAGATGCTAAGCATCAGCTTTTGCAGCCGGGCATATAAAAAATCAAGTATATTTTATATTTAATTTTTAATTTTTGATATTAGTAAACGCTTATCTTCTCCTTTATCTCCCCAAACACTTTCTGGCCTACAACTTTTTTGGAAAGAAGATCATCAATCGAGCTATACGGTCTGCCATCTATAATCTTTTGAGCTGTAAGTGGTCCTACACCAGGAAGGGTATCTAGCGCTTCAATGCTTGCGGTATTGACGTTAATTTTCCCATTCTCAATGCTCCCCGTGATACCCGCTTGCCCTCCGAAGCCTTGGCGAAGGAGGGTGTTACCTTTTACATTCTCCCCAACCCTTGGAATGTAAATTTTGGCTCCATCTACAAGTTTTTGCGCAAGATTGAGATTTTTGGAAACCCATTCCCTATCAGCGTTTTCTGACAAGCCACCTGCGACAACAAGCGCATCCTGAATTCTTGAATCAAAGGAAAGACTATAAACTCCTGGGTTTATTACTTCACCCGCAACGTCCACCTTTATTTGACTCTGGTTTTCCAAAGAATCTTTTGCGGGTTCAAAAACTATCTCTTTATTTCCCAACCTATCCTCCCCAAACAACGCTATCAAACCAGAGCTAAAGAATATCAAACCGAATACGGATAGGAGTAGGCTCAATATGTTTTTCTTAATAAAAGGAGAAACTTTTTCAAGAAGCTGGTTGGTGTCCATAAAAACTAATAATTTCTATTTTCTATTTCGCTACAAAGTTTATAATCTTCCCCTCCACATACACAACCCTTTCTATATTCTTGCCTCCTAAATGTTTCTTTACTTTATCACTCTCTTTTGCCAACCGCTCAATATATTTTTGATTTTTGTCCCCGATTGAATCGGGGATTGATTTTTGATGTTTGATTGTGTCTCTTACCTTCCCGTTCACCTGTACCACAATTGTAACTTCGTCTTCTTCCAAAAGTTTAGGATCGTAGGTAGGCCAAGGCTGGAGGTGGATGGAGTTAAAAGTATCACGGGTAGCAAAGGTATCACGGGTACCACGGGTAGATCCTCCCCGTGATACTTGTGGCACTCGTCCTCCTCGTGGTACCCCTAATCTTTGCCATAGCTCCTCTGTCATGTGTGGAGCAAACGGCGAAAGAAGCAAAACTAAAGTTTTGCAGTATTTAGTATTAAGTAGTTTGTATTTAGTATAAAAATCATGCAGGCTATTGTAATACTCCATGATATGAGCGATGGCTGTATTGTATCGAAGTCTCCCTAAATCATCTGTTACTTGCTTAATGGTCTTACTCATAGCTCTATCCAATTCTAGACTCTGACTATTTCTACTTAATACTTGATACTTAATGCTTGATACTAGACTTAAGACTCGTCGAATAAACCTACTCATTCCCTCCATCCCTGTGTCATAAAAATCTCCTCCTTGACTAAAAGGACCAAGAAACATTAAATAACAACGCAATGTGTCTATGCCAAATTTTTTGATATAGTCATCAGGAATAACTACATTGCCCTTGCTTTTGCTCATCTTGGCTTTCTCTTTTATAAGAAGTCCATGCGCATAAAAACGACTAAATGGCTCGTCAAAATTTATAAATCCTAAGTCGTACAATGCCATTGTGATAAATCTAGAATACAAAAGGTGTAGCACTGAATGTTCTGCTCCGCCAATGTACATTTTTACAGGTAACCATTTGTTTACCCTTTTTATATCAAAAATACTACTTTCTATATCAGTTGATGTGTAGCGAAAAAAGTACCAAGCGCTATCCAAGAAGGTATCCGAGACATCTGTCTCTCTTTTGGCAGGGCCTTTGCAGTTTGGGCATTTTGTATTTACGAAACTTTCAACATTAGCAAGCGGAGACTTAGAAGTGCCAGTCGGTTTCCAGTCTTTGACTTTGGGAAGTAACACCGGCAAATCTTTTTCTGGAACTGGAAACCAACCAACGGAATTCCAATCATTGACGAATTCGTTATCTTTTCTATATACTGATTCTGGCGTGGGCTCGGCAGGTCTGCTAGGTTGGCTTGATACCCCAAACCTACCGGGTTCAACTCCCGGCGAGTCCAGGCCCTTTTTAAATTCACTATTGACATTTTTATTCTGTTTTGATATATTACCTTCAAGGGTATCAGGCCAACCACTTAGCGAATCTGCCTTTAGGTTTACCAAGTAATCCTCCTTAGAGGGGGATTTTTTGGTTAAGGTAAATCCAGAACTACCTTTCTTCGCACAAGATTGACAAAACACCATCGGTATAGGCGGACCCCAATACCTTTGTCTAGAAATCAGCCAGTCGCGAAGATGATAAGTAGACGCTGTTTTTCCTTTTCCATTATCCTCAAGAAACCTCATTACCCTTTTCATTGCTTCTTTTGATGTAAGTCCTGAAAACTCTCCCGAATCAACCAATGTCCCATAACCTGTATAGCACTCCTCAAGTTTCATTATCTTTTCACTTTGCTCTTTATTCCCTGTAACAATTGTAGGTGTAAGGGGAATCCCATGCTTTTTAGCAAATGCAAAATCGCGTTCATCGTGCGCATCACCAAATAATGCACCTGTTCCATAATCCATCACCGCATAATCTGCTATCCAAACCGGAATTTTCTCGTTGTTAAGAGGATTTATCGCGTATAAACCAGTAAATATTCCAGTCTTTTCCTTTCCCTCTGCTACTCTTTCCTGCTCCGTCTTCTTCTTAGCTTTCTGCACATAATCCCCAATCTGTTTTAGCTTCGCAAGGGGACGCCTTGTGAAGCTGGAGTCTTTCAGTATTTCTGTGATGATTGAGTGTTCAGGCGACAAAACCAAAAACGTCGCACCATACAAGGTATCCGGCCGTGTCGTAAAAACCTCAATTTTTTTCGTGTCATGCCGAACTTGCCTGCCCGCCGAATTGGAGGGTTTCGGCATCTCATTTCCTGAAGAACCGAGATCCTGAACCGAGTTCAGGATGACAAAAGAAATCAAAGCGCCCTCTGATCGTCCTATCCAGTTCCTTTGGGCTATTTTTACTTTTTCAGACCAATCTAATTTCGCGATATTCTCAAGCAGCCTATCCACGTATTTGGTGATCCTAAAAAACCATTGGTCTAACTCCTTCTTTTCAACAGGCGTCTCGCACCTCTCACAGACTCCAATCGTCTCTTCCCTCCTGTCGTGCTGAACTTCCTCATTGTCATTCCGAACTTGTTTCGGAATCTCGGTTCGATTGAGATCCTGAAATGAATTCAGGATGACATCCTTGCGTACTCTGACTTTTTGTATGACTTGTTCGTCAGCCAAAACAGTCTTGCACGATGGACAAAAATTTACTGGCGCTTTTTTGCGATATGCAAGCCCAGCTTTAAAAAATTGGATAAACAACCACTGCGTCCATCTGTAGTAAGACGGGTCATAAGTTTCTAATTTTCTCGACCAATCAAATCCATTTCCAGATGAGCGAAGCTGTCTGTAAAAGTTTTTTTCCGAGATTTTAGCTTGCTCTTTTGGGTGGCGACCAACCTTGATTGCATAATTTTCTGAATGAATTCCAAACCCATCAAGGCCAATTGGCTCAAAAACATCGTATCCTTGCATGCGCATAAACCGGCCGTACACGTCTGCGCCTGTAAATGCATACATATTCCCAACGTGCATGCCTTCGGCACTGGGATAAGGAAACATCATCAGGTTATAAAAGGGTTTTTTGGCTTTGTCTAAATCAGGTTGATAAACTCTGTTTTCTTCCCAAACTTTCTGCCACCTCTTCTCAATCTCCGATGGAACATATTTAGTGGTTTCTAACTTTTGTTTTAGATTTAAGATTTGAGATTTAGATTTGAGTTTTGACATTTAAGTTTTGAGATTTGCTTACAAAGTATACCATAGTTAACAAATCATTTCAGTTCTTATCTTAGATCCTAAGCTATAAAAATATCCAGAAAACGTAATTCAGCCTCTCACTTTTTAACGCGATCGCTTATCTTTTTGAGAGGCTAAATTACTGTAGCGGAATCCATTCTACTTTCAATTCTATCTTCAATGTTGCGTTTTAAGCCAAGATTATTTAGTATCATTCTATGAAGTTTTTAAAACAAAAAATTCCTCTGTCATTTTTTACTCTAACTAGCATCCACTTTGTCATTACGAGCATAAGCAAAGTCAAGTACCGTACGGTACCTGGCAAAGCCATCTCGCAACAAAAGAGATTGTTTCGTCCTCCGATGTACATCGGAGTCCTCGCAATGACACGGAAGAAATGTAAAATTTCAAAAGCGCACGTAGTCCAGTTCTTTAGTTTATTTACTATTTACTATTTACTATTTACTATTCAGCCCGTAAGGGCTGATACTATGACAGGCTCCCAGTACAAACTCGATACAAATATTTCAAACACACACAAAAATAATAATGCTAATAGTTCTAATCAATCCCCTCCTCAATCTAGCAAGCCTCAAACCAACCCAAATATCTACATAGGGAAAAACTACAAACTAGTTTATCCTTCGGACAATAAGATGTTTGTTTTCTCTATCTCTCAAACTTTTATAGATTACGGAATCTTATCTCCCAACAATCTTGTGAAAAGAAGCAACACAATCAGTATTTTAAGCACCAATCCTCCCGGCTACACTGTAAAGACTAGCCAAAGTCACAACCTCCAATCACCCTCATCTAAAGCAACAATTCCTGATACAAGCTGCGATACAGGAACTTGTTCGGAAAGCGTTGCAGCCTTATGGAACAATGTGCTTTCCTTTGGTTTTGGCTACAATTGCGATAATTTGCCAGATACCAATTCATGTGCCAAAGAATTTTATGACTCAAAATATTACAAAAGATTTCCTAATATATCAGATTCTCGCGATCCACAAGTTGTAATCGAACAAACTAAACCAGTAAATAGCACTGGTCTCATTACTTACCAAGTAAACATCTCAAGAACTCAACAAGAAGGTTTTTACAACAACATCATTACTTTTATCGCAACACCGAACTTTTAATATGCAAAATCAAAGATCAACCCTTCGACTTCGCTCAGGGCGGGAAATCAAAGATCAAAACCAAGTCAGACTTGGTCAAAACCATAGCGTAAAACGTAAAACTATTATATATAAAGGCTTTGAGCTTTTAATTGTGACTTTGAGCTTTGCGCTTTGCACTTTAAGCTTAAGTTCAACCAAAGTAGATGCCTCTGAATTTTCTATTGGTATTTACCCTCCTCTTCTTAAAATCCAAGCACAACCACCTGCTATAATTAGGGCTGCTATAACAATACAAAATCTATCCGAAAATTCTGTAAACCTGGATCTTCTTATTAAACCACTTGGCGCTCTTAATGAAAACGAACACAAAGTGTTTTTTAGCCAAGTACAAGTTGTAGACAAAGCCACTCCCGTTAAGAGCTTAAACCTTGGGCCAAAACAGAAAAAAGATCTTTTTGTTAAGATGGATATTGCTAAAGATATACCACAAAAAGACTATTACTTTTCTATCCAATTTATATCAAAAGCCGACACTTTAGCTTTGGAACAAGAAACTAATTATTCCCAAATCCAAGGCGGCATTTCTTTAATCGTACTTACCTCTATTGGCAAGCAAGATGTGAAAGCGGTAATAGAAGATTTCTCTTCTCCATTTTTTGCAACTAAAAGCTTTGTACCTTTTGTCATCACGATCAAAAATAAAGGAACACACTTTATCTCGCCTAGTGGCACAATAACCATAAAAAATATGTTTGGTCAAATGGTTGGACAAATACATATCCCGTCTGTAAATATATTAAAAGAATCAGCAAGATCAATAAATCTGTCTTGGAACAAACATTTTATATTTGGATTATACACTGCAACTCTAGACATAGCCTCATCCAAAGAATCCCCTGTGTTTTCAAGATCATTATCCTTTTTTGCTCTACCTGTAAAACCAGCCTTAATTGCGGTATTCTTAACTCTTTTTATACTCTTTCTTTATACCAGAGTCAGAAAAAAGACAGATATGTAAGCATTTATATCCTATAATTAGCTTCAAAACATAAAAAATCACACTCAATTTAGAAATTAATCGCTAATATAATTAGACTATAACTAGTTATAAAGCTGATTCTGAACTTGTTTTCTTGTGATGCCAAACTCCTGCCTGCCGGGCAGGCAAGGCATTTCCGCATCTCTTCAGGATGACGATTAAAACAACATATCCTAAATTAAAAATTCGTCTGTGAAAAAAATTTTTTCATATATTTCAATCTAAAACCCACTATTGAAATAGTTAGCACTTTTCTTTATAAGCTGCTAAATTAGTTTTGTAAACTTAAATTTTTTTTCTAATGATAATTATTGTAGTCTCTTTGTTCGTATTATTTTCGTATTGTTTCGCAAGCACTTTTTAATCCGAAAAAAATAATTCTATAGGTTTATATATAGTATTTGATATATTTAGATATATTTACTAATTTTCCATATGCTCAAACAAAAATAGAATTCGTATTTTTTCACGATTGAAATTTAGTTTTCACAAAGGGTTTGCCGGTAAAATACTTTAAAAGTAATATATCTTAATATAACTTAAAATATCATTTTTATCTCAATATTGGGTCTTGACAATTGCTTCTAAAATTACGTATTCTATATCTATCTATAACCTGTTTTAAACTCTTGCTAAACTGTATAATTCGTATAATTTGAGGCTAAAGCAGTTTTGACAATTCTGGTTCTCGGAGAATATAAAAATGGATTTAATAAAAGAATTTACGGAGCATTTAGCTTCACAAAGTATAAACGCATCTAAAGCAACAATTAAAAACTATCGCGCAGATGTAGCGCAATTTATCAAGTGGTTTGAAAAGGAATTTGACAAAACTTTTAAACCTGAAGATATTACTCCGCAGATAATAAACATCTACAAAAACTCAAGATTACTCTCTCCTCGCTCTCTAGAAAGACATCTTTCAAGTTTTAATCGGTTCTTTAAGTTTTTAGTAGAAAAAAAATTAGTTAATAAAAATCCATTGGAAGAGATAAACATTTCCTTAAAAAAGAAAACTCCTCAAAACAAATGGGGTCTAAGCGAATTTAAAACCTATTTGTATATCAACCGTTCAACTCCCCTTACTATCAAAAACTACTTTGTTGATATAAGGCAGTTCTTTGTCTTCTTAGAAAAAACATTAGCTCCAAGCTATACCAAGCTACGGACTGAAAAAGAAGTATTTAGCAAAATCACCCAACCAGTACTTAGCGAATATAAATTTTATCTGCTAACTCCAAATCACCTTGGGGGCATGGGGCTTTTGCCATCAACTGTAAATAGAAAACTCTCTTCTCTTAGAAAATACTTTTCTTGGGCACAAACTCAAAATCTTATAGATGTCGCATCAGAACTCACTATTTCTAATGAAAGAATCATAAAGGTTCCATTTGCTTCAATACAACTCAATCAACCATCTAGATCCCAAGAGCCTCAAGAACTTGAAGCTGTCCAAAAGTACTCCTCTTTCCCACCAAAAAGATTGTTGCAAAAAATGGTAAGAGCCGTAAACTTCTTGATCGATAACACAATCACTATCGCTTTAGCAAGGATTATAGAACAAGCTAAAGAAATTTTATGGGAGCTTAGAGGGAGACCAATATTTCGAAGAATTATTGGCAGCAAGCAAAAAACCAGCGTATCTATCTCAACCCACTATCTCCCTTTATACAAAAGAGTGCTTGATTATCTTAAACACACAAGACCAAAATGGTACAAAAAGTATCATTCTTACTCAATAGTTCACTATTTGCACTTTGCGATTCTTGTTATTCTGATGTCTGCCATAGGAACTGCCATTTACAATGATTCTTGGGGCAAAACCAAAAAAGATGTTCTCTCTTCCAACATAGACATATCTCAAACCCGAATTCTATCTCTTAAAGGACGACTAACAGATTCTTTAGACAATGCTATTGTGTCTTCTAATATTCCTCTACGAGTTGCAATTTATAACGATGCTGCGGCAACAGGTTCTGCTCTTGTGTGGCAAGAATTGGTGGTTGTAAATCCAGACAAAGATGGATTATTTGAGACAACACTTGGGGAAAATACTCCCCTACCGCAGTCTATCTTTTTTTTACACCCTTCCTTGTGGCTTGGAGTTTCTGTAAGAGAAGAACCAGAACTTGTCCCACGTCAAGAAATAGCCACAATTTCTTACGCAACAAATTCTCAAACACTCCAAGGATTACCTCCAATAAATAAAGCTGGTGCTGGAACAAAAAACGTAGTTTTAGCTCTTGACTCTTCTGGGAATTTAACAATAGGAGAATCTTCATCGCCAGTTTTCCAAGCTACCGGAGGAAGCCTCACGCTATCTGGCAAGGTTTTAGTCTTAAGCACTATAATAGGGTCGAGTGCCAATGTAATAATAAGCCCAGATAGTCTTGGAAAGATAGATTTTCAAAAACCATTGCAAAATACATCAGAAAATAACAATATATCAACTGCAATTGGCGCATTGGAAGTAAATGATCTATTTGCAGTATTAGCCACCAGTAGTGGACAGGCCGCGTTTACCTTAAATCAAGATTCAACCGGACCTCTAATTAGCGCATCAAGTAGTGGAATTGCTAAGTTTACTGTTGAAAACAGCGGAACTATAGTATCTGCTGTTGGCGCAAACTGGCAGCCAACTTTTGATGCAAAAAATGCTCTTAATATTGCCAGCGCTTCAGGTGTGCCGTTTGTAACGTTTGATACAGTTGGATTAAATGTAGGAATAGGTAATGCTATCCCAGAAAAAACATTGGATGTGCTAGGAAGTTTTAGGGCAACAGGAGAAATAGCATTTCCTGCTCTTAAACTTAATGGTGGGATTCTTTATGCTACAAAATCAGGCGTACTTACTCAAATTGATCCTGGAAAAAACACTGATTGTCTATTTGGCGGAGAAACTCCAAAATTTTCCTCATGTCCTTTTGCTGGATTTACCGATCTTTTAACTATCGAAAATAATAGACTAGGCATTGGCACAAAAACACCTCTATTTAAACTCGACATCCAAGAGAGCAAGGACTCAACAGCAGCAGCTCAAATTTTTAATACTAGTACCAATACAGACGCCGATGGTCTGGTTATAAAACTGGGAAACACCTCGGGAAGTGTTGCAAACTCAAACAGATTTATAAGTTTTGAGACAGTAGGAATTGGAATTGTTGGTTCTATAAGAGGCGACGCCGACAAAGGCATAGAATTTAAAACCCAAGGAATAGCAGACTTTGCAGAGTATATCAAAAAGGATAAAAACCAAACAATAGAATACGGATCGATCGTATGTATAAACGAAAAGGGTCTGGCTGTTGCGTGCGATCAAGATAACAGAAAGATAATAGGAGTTGCTTCTAATCACGGAGGATTTACAGGGGGCAAAGATTTGGGTGGAGATTCTATTCGAGTAGGATTTGTGGGCCAAGTATATACAAAGGTTTCTAATGCCAATGGAGAAATCAACCCAGGCGACCCTTTGACTGCATCGAGCATCCCAGGTGTTGCAATAAAAGCAACAATGCCCGGACAAATTATTGGAAAAGCTCTTGAGAGGCTGCCAGCTTCGCAAGGGGACGCCTTGCAAAGCCAAAAAATACTTGCCTATATAAATCTAGGCTGGTATGATCCAACGGTTTACCTGACATCAACTGGTGAAATCGAGTTGGTAAAAGAAGATGGGTCTGAACATATCGGCAATAATAACGACGAAACTGGCCCCTACATACTTAAAAGCCCATTCACTAAAAGTATCAAAAGCATAGGTATATTTACCGAGTCCATAATTGCAAACCTCAAAGTTGGCTTCTTAAAAGCAGAAGAAATAACCACCAACTCGCTTACTGTTGCAACAGATTCTATAACCATTGAAGGAAAGAGGCTTAAAGATTATATCGCCTCAAGCGTCGAAACTATACTTAATACTAAATACTTAATACCCAATACTAACGTTGTCTCCCCCATCGCAAAGATAGATGAGGTTCGCACAAATATTATCTCTCCCCTATCTTCCGATTCTCTGGTTATCCACCTCGGAGGAGTCCATCCCAACTTCGCCAAGGCTTCGCTGGGCGAGTCGTCCACCTCCGAGGTGTCGCAAAAATTAGTCGTTGAAAATGCTTCAGGCTCGGCTGTTGCAACAATTGACTCATCTGGAAATGCCAGCTTTTCTGGCATCCTTACCAGTAGTAAGTTATATGCTGACAAAGACGCAACCATCGGAGGAACCCTTACAGCCAACAAGATTGTGGCAGATAGTATTGAGGGCCTTGAGGCAAAAGTTTCTACTCTTGCAGCATCCGAGGTATCAAGTATCAAGAATCAAGTATCAAGTATAGAAGACAAAATTTCGGCTACATCCGATATACTTAATACTAAATACTTAATACTTAATACGGACTTTGGAAATGTATCTTCCTATTCTGCTCAATTATTGGCTACAAACCTAAATAGTGCATTTGCCACTATCACGCAGGGCCTTATCTCCTTTGGTCCCACCAGTCTTGCGGAAACTGCTATCGCAGGGCCGTTATATATAGAAGGTTCTTTGGTTCTGGCAGGAAATTCTATAAATGTGTTAGGTAACAGCCTAGAATTTCAATCCTTAAGGCAGGGCGGTATATCATTTTTAGCTGGTTTGATAGAGATTGATAAAGATGGAAACCTTAGGGCTGCGGGCAATGCGGAATTTGCGAAAAACCTCAAAGTCGGTGGTGTTCTTTCGGCAGGGGATATTATTGCTTCTGGCAGTGGAACCTTTGGCAAGCTGAATCTAAGCCTAGTTAAGCCTGCTCTTGCTCTATCTAACACCGAAGCGATTGCGACTGGCTCTGCAGGAGTTGCTGCTATTAAGTCTTTGCAAACAGAACTAACTATAAAAAACCATATCGTAACAGACAAATCTCTAATCTATATTACTCCTGTTGGGACTCCCAGCGGCCAAATGCCATTTCTTATGCGCCAAACCCCTGAAGAACCTGGCATTAGCGGAGTCGAAGGGTCTTTCACAATAGGAGTTGGATCAAGCAGCCCGCAAGAGACACTTTTTAACTGGCTGATAGTAAACTAATCGGGCGTTTGACGCAGGGGTGGCAAAT
>CAZPZA010000022.1:0-11130 GCA_964590985.1 uncultured Gammaproteobacteria bacterium | reverse complement strand
TCTTTAGTTATTTTATAGACAAGAACTACCAACTTATGTCCTTCCTGCCAAGCAATAAGGTCTGTAAACTTGTGTATCTTACTTACTTCATTATTCGCTATATTCTTAATTCCCATTCTATATACCATATTCTATATTCTATATTCTTAAAAAGATTATATCCCTTTCCCTTGCCTTTTACCAATATATGTACTAAAAGAGAAACACTGAAAAGCGATCAAAGTTTGTAGAGGATGCTGTGAATGCGATGGCAAGAGTAAAAGGAAGAGTAAAAGGAATTCTGCAGTCTGGAAAACTAGCCCTTCTTCCCCCGCAAGATTTGCCACAATTATAAAATTTTACTTTGTGACTCTAAGCCTCTCCAAAAGCCACATGCGGGCAAGGGTTGATACATTGAGTCCTTTCCGATAGGCAATTTTTTTCAACCTTTCCTTGACATCCTTCTGCAATCGCACGACCAATGCGTCTTCTTTAGGTTTCTTCAAATCCACAACTATATCAACATCATCAAGTTCATCCCAAAACTCGGTAAAATCATGCTTATCCCACCACTCTGCTTCTTCTTTGTAACTCATTTTATCAAAATTAGGCCATTTAAATTTTTTCTTTATCATAAATCTCTCTCCTTTCCTTTTTACTGGAATCTCTGGCAGTCGCAAGATAATAAACTCCGCTACTTACTCTCCTAACCACCAGAGATATTAACCTTGTTCCAGACCTGCCAATTGCTATATACCTTCCTTTTTTACCAATCTTATGTGCTATAAAATTTTTAACAGCTTCTTCTGCTTCCCTAACTGTAACATTGTGTTTCTTTATGTGTTTAATATTATACTCATCCCAAATTAATGCTTTAATTTTAATTCTGGTCATATTGTATTATAATGTAATACATCCTGTCAATAGTTTATTACCTATAACAACCCCAACTGTTGATTCTTTTCTTTCTCCTTTTTTACCTTTGGCGCCTCTGTCTCTTTTGCTTGCCCCTCGAAGTCCCCCTTCGCCTTGGCTTCGGCGGGACGAAGTGGGGTCTCCTTTGAGCCATCTGACCCTAGTCTTTTCAGCAAGGTCCTAAATCCCAATCTCTCAAACTCTTCTCTCAAACTCTTAACATCAAAATTGGCGCATGAGCATTCTTCAAGCTTTAAAGTTATAGGTGCATCAATTACAATGGTTGCGAGTTTTTTAGCCAAAGCAGATGTTTCGGCATCAGTCGCCAGTTTTTCTGATATTTTGGGGGGAAGCAAACTAATGTTTTTGTACATATTTTCAAAACTTCTATATTCTTTCAAAAGTGAAACTGCTGTTTTAGGCCCTATTCCTGCGACCCCAGGATAATTATCGGAAGAATCCCCCACCAATGCTTTGTAATCCACGATTTGCGAAGGTTTAATGCCATATTTTTCTATAACTTTTTTTTCATCAAACAAAATCATCTCGGTTATCCCCTTGACAGGAGCCAACACTTTAACATGAGAATTAACCAACTGAAGCATATCGCGGTCCCCGGAAACAATTATCGTCTCTGAACTTTGAACTTTGAACTTTGAACTTTGAACTTGATTGGCAAGCGTGCCAATCAAATCATCCGCCTCATACCCATCCACCTCAAAAATTTCAATTTTTGCTTTTTCCAAAATCTCGTGAACTTTTGCAATTTGTGGTACTAATTCGTCTGCTGTTTTTGGCCTTTTTGCCTGATAACCAACATACAAGCTCTGTCTAAAAGTAGGCGCTTTTTTGTCAAAACATACAACAAGGTAGTCAGGTTTTAAATCTTTCAAAATCTTTAAAAACATCGAAAAAAATCCATACACTGCATTTACGATTTCTCCCCTCTTGGTAGTCAAAGGAGGCAAAGCATGAAAGGCGCGGTGGAGAATAGCATTACCATCTATAAGAACAAGTCTTTGCATAAAAGCATTATACCACTGGCTTGGTACGTTCAGGCAAACTGAACGTACCTTGACAAAAAACAAATCCAATGATAATCTTAAGATGAACTTTAAACGGAGTAGTATACTATGCACAACTACAAACTATTTCTGTCAAAGAGTTACGCACCAATCTACCAAAAATTCTAGCCTCTATTAAAAAAAGGGCGAGTTATACGTTGATCCATCGCTCAACGCCTGTAGCGCAGCTTAATCCCATTTCATCTTCACATGAAGGACTAAAAAAACTTCTGGAATTACGTCCATATCTAAGTTTTAAAAGTAAAAAGTCCAAAAACATTTCTACGCCTTAGCGCGCGCAAGAGCGGGTTTGGAGCCAATTAGCTTTTCGAATTCTTCTCCCTCCAAAGTTTCTTTTTTTAGAAGCTCCTTCGCCAAAAGATCTAGTTTCTCTCTTAACTTTACCAATATCTCTTTTGCCTTATTATAAGCTGAATCTGTAATTTTTTTAACCTGATCGTCTATTTTGGCTGCCATGTCAGGGGAAATATTTTTCTGCTCATAAAAGTGCCTTCTTTCACCATTTAGATTAACAGGTCCAAGATCACTCATCCCAAACTCCACTACCATTGTTCTTGCCACCTCTGTTGCTTTGGCAATATCATCGGATGCTCCTGTTGTCATTTCACTAAAAACCAATCTCTCGGCAGCTCGTCCTCCAAGCATAACTGCAATTTGTTCCAAAAGATGAGTTTTTGTTTCATGAACATGCTCTGTTGGCTGCATCATGGTATGACCCAAAGACAAGCCTCTGCTTACAATAGAAACTCTGTGCACTGGATCCATGTGCGGCATATGCCAAGACACAAGCGCGTGTCCTGCCTCATGATACGCTGTCATTTTTCTATCTTCTTCTGACTGAAGCTTCTTTTTTTCAGGACCTAGCTTTACTTTAGTAGCAGCCTCTTCTATGTCTTTCATGTCTATTGCCTTCTTGCTAAACCTTGCAGCAAGAATCGCTGCTTCGTTAAGCATGTTTTCCAAATCTGCGCCACTAAATCCGACTGTTCTTTTTGCCACCTTCTCCCAATCAACACTTTCTGCAAAAGGCTTTCCTTTGGCATGAATAGCCAAAATTGCCTTTCTTCCCACTACATCTGGCATATCCAAAATTACTGTTCTGTCAAACCGTCCAGGTCGAATAAGAGCTGGATCAAGAACATCTGGACGATTTGTTGCTGCAATTACTATAAGTTGCTCATTTGGAGTAAATCCATCCATTTCTACCAAAATCTGATTCAACGTTTGTTCGCGCTCGTCATGGCCTGCCATTATGCCAATTCCCCGTTGCCTTCCAATAGCATCTATCTCGTCTATAAAAATGATTGCAGGTTGTGTTTTTTTAGCAGTTGAGAACAAATCACGAACACGCGAGTTATGCAAAAGGACTGGTTTTTCTCCTCCAAAAAATGCTTCATTCTCTACGCCACACAAATCATAAACAAAGCCATCGTAAGGCTTCTTTACAATTTTTTGTACAATGGCGCGTTTGAATTGATAAGGAGAATTAATAGTTTCTTCTAAAAATGGATTTGCAGTTTTCCCAACGATAAGAGTCCAATATTCACCATCCGGAAGCGGCTTATATCTTATAATTCGACCGCCTTTTTGTTTCCCATGCTTTATACCAACCTTTATTCCATGCATGCTGCAAAGCCATGACAATTCTAAGATAAGTTGTTTGGAAACAGAAGTCATTGATAGCTTGCCGCTTTTTGTCTGATACCCATCACCTCGCCAATAGCCCTCAAGAAAAGCTAGGAAATATTCTCTTGGCAAGTCCCATATAAAATCTGGAACACGCTTGTTGTGACTGCCATTGCCACAGAATCTGGCGAATAATCTTCCTAAGTGATGAGAATAATATTTTATCCTCAGGGTGTTATCTTTAGTTTTTTCTAGGACAGGCTCTATGCTAAAAATCTCTTGCATTAACCTTATTACATCTTGATGAAGATATGTTTCATGGACACCAAACGTAAACTCCAAGTTGTTTGTTCCTCTCCCTTCGGCAGTGTAATATCCAAAAAGTCTTAACAAAGAGGCTGTTACCGCTACTCTATCTGGTAAAGACAGCTTTACTAGCTTTTTACTTAAAGGTTGCGGCATATGAATTCCGTTTTGCCAATTCCCAACTGTTGTTTGGGACACTCCGATTTGTGTAGCAATTGCGTATTGGCTCATCAAGCCCTTTTGACTTAGCGTAAATGCATACTTTTCTAATTCTTCCTTGTCATCATTCCAAACATCAAGCTTAATATCCGCATCCTCTTGAAATTTATGAGCGATTATTTTGTGTCTCTGCCGAAAACCTTGTTTATAGGCAAGTCTTATATTCAGTGGTAGCTCTACCAACAAATCTCCTTTTTTAATATCTTTTGTTGCTACTGATGCTATTCTTCCATGCTTTCTTATAAAAAGACTGTGGTCTGCTGTGGTCCTAATCACTCCTCCTAAATAATGAATTTCGTATATTTCCTCTACCTTATGTCTATATACAGAAGAAACTTTTTTGAATGAAGAATGTGCAATGGTCTGCATTTTACCATTCTTATAACCATAAAAGCCTGTTTCTCCTCTTCCAAAACCCGTCTTAGCGGGGTCGAAACCAAGCGTATAGACTCCATCAACTAGCACAATTCCTTCTTTGTTGCCTTCATAGAACTTATCAACAAATTCTCCTATTGGTAAAAGTTGACCCTTGCCGCTTTGTTTTAGGAGTACTGGTGTATCACCAGTTACAGAGGCTCCAACCCCTACCAACATCTCCATAAACTCACTTCCTGCCATTGAGAAGAATGGCACACCTGCCTCACCAGCTACCGAACGCGCCAAAAGAGTTTTTCCAGTTCCAGCGGGCCCTATCATAAGAACGCCTTTGGGGGTTCTTGCTCCAACAGCTTTATATTTGCTAGGATTTTTAAGAAAGTCAACAATTTCCGTTAACTCTGCCTTTGCCTCATCTACTCCTGCCACATCCGAAAATGTAACTTTTGGCGTATCTTTGCTAAAAAGCTTGGCGCGAGATTGTCCAAAAGAAAATATGCTCTCTTGGGCTCCTCGCGCCTGGCGAAATATAAAATAGAAAAATGCTACCATAAGAAGAATGGGGAGAACAGACGAAATTATGTTTACCCAATTATTAAGTCCTGTTTGATCTTTAACTACTATCTTTGTTTTGTCTAAAGAAACGCCAGCGTCTTTGAAGAGTTGATAAATATTTGATCCTGTCTCTTTAAAAGCAATCACTGTCTCTCCATCTCTTTTGACTGTAAGCTTGTTCTCCAAAACTGTAATTTCGGACACTTTGCCTTTACTTACATCTATCACAACTTGGGATAAAGGAACAGTTCTTACTTGCTCAAAAGACTGCTCGTTTAAGCCTAGGAAGAAAAAAAGCAAAAAGAGCAACAAAAAGGCGTAAACCAAGATGTTCTTCCAAGATGAACGCATTTTTAGCTTTATAATTTTGGGTTTTTTGTGACTATTTCTCTTTCCGTTTGCCGCCATAAGTAAAGTATAGCACAAAATTGAGGGTAGAAAAAGACCTTTAACTTATAAAGATAAAGAGGGAATCTGTAGACGTATGTTTTCTGGAATTTTCTGTTGCAGAATTTCTTTTTTGTCTGGATGGGTTTCAATGTACTTATTAACAACCCCTATAAATTTCTCACTTGTAGTAAATCTGCTAGTTGTAGACCCTTGCTTCGATTTTTTTTCTTCTGCAAATATTCCCCATAGTGTTTTTTTTGCCTCTTGAAACATTTTGTCGTATTCTTCTGCTCCTGTCTTCTTTTCCTCCAATCCATAATAGCAAAAGTGGCTTAAGAAAGGATCAACTATAGGATTGCTTGATGATTTTGAACTTCTAGGTCTCCCCTCTGCATCATGAACCACCAACCAATTATGATCTCTATCTACAACATCTTTACAAATTTTCAACAACAGCGCTTCTTTGTTCTCTATCTCTTCCTCACCGTTAAATACAGCAGCCATGTTGTCAATTTCAGCTCCGATGCTTTGCTTTATGAGTTGACTCGTCTGTTCCAAGTGAGCCCTAGTGTCTTTTGATCCAGCGACAAACTTTTCAATTCGAGGCGACACTTCTCTTTTAAGATTATCGATAAGCTCTTGAGACATTTTCCAACTTGGATGTTCTAAAGCTAAATACTTCCAAATGTTTTCTTGAAGTTTGGGTATACCTTGCGAAAATCTGTATGATAAGAAAAACAAATCAGCTGCTCTTGGAAGCGCAAGAACATCTTCTCCCGCGTTCTTGTCTAAAGAAGCTTTACTATTTAATCCTGGCTTTCCTAATTCCACCTGCCCACTTTCCATAAATCAGCTTGCTTATTTTACAACAAAAGCCCTTACAAAACAAACTTAATTATTACCTAACAGGGTCAAATCCGCCTTGGGCCCAAGGGTGGCAGCGGATGATTCTTTTTAGCCCCAAAAACAAACCCTTCAGTATCCCATATTTTTTCACTGCTTGATAAGTATAGTTAGAGCAAGTGGGCTGATATTTACACACAGCGTCTGTAAGAAATAAGCTCCTAAAAAGAGGTTTATGAAAAAACGATGTTTTCTGGTAAAAACGAATAGCAGCAAGGATAAAATTTTTCACATAAGTTATCAAAGTTGATATCAAAGCATTAATTTTGCTGGGTAGAGTTTGCGGGAAAATGGATCAAGCACAAAACCGAGTCCTTCTAAAGTGAGGGTGCCAAGAAGCAAGCTATCGTCTTTTTTGCCAAGTGCTACAGGAGATGCAACTTCTTGACCTTGAAATTCAACAATTGCGTTTCCAATTTGGCGTTCAACACTTCTTCCATCTGCCAAAAGAAATGAACGCTTAAAACTTGGTTTAAGATTTAGTTCTTTTACGTATTTTTGAGGCAAAACTGTGTATGCTACACCGCTATCTACTAAAAATTCATCCTTAATAAATTTTTTAGGATAAGCAGGATTTGTTACTTTTAGAGTTACTTTTGTTATTCCCATGTTGTTTGCAAGCATTGTATGAAGAATACGAATTTTTGTCAACCGCTGCATCGGTTGTGAGGTATTTTTGAGCTTTACCTGCTAACTTTCTTTAATTCACCTGCTAACTTAAATCCCCTGCTTTCATAAAAATGATCAAATGAAAATATAGCATCAGCTTTATATCTATCAGCAACAGCAGCAACAATACAATCAAACAGAGTATTCTTTTTACTAGTTTTTGGGCTGAAGTATTTGACTGCATGCGAATAAATATCTTGGTCAATCGCTACAACTTCCACATTGGGATTTGTAAAAGACACAGCAGTACCGTAGGCTGTAGCTCCACTAGAAAGAGCCCGTTGGATAAAAGTTACTGCTTCGGTGATTGCTGTAACTGGGTAAATAACGTGAGCATTTAGATCAATTAAATCTTGAGAAATGGTTCTTGCCTTTTGATGATTCGAATCGTCTGGAAAAGTTTGGGCTACAATCGCATCAGCATCTGTAATTACAATAAGAGAATTATTCATTTCTACTCCAATTTTTACTCCACAAATACTTGTCTATTTTAGTAGATGCGTCTTTAGGACCTTTTGGTTGATACTTTTTCCCAATCTCAGCTAGTTTTAAGAGAATACGAGCAGAGCTCATATTTTGTCTTTTAATAGCACCTAAGCCTTGCTTCAATGCATTCCTAATGATTACTGCCTTACTTACTTTTTGGATTTCAGCCAGATTTTTGATTTCTTTATCTATTTCCTCAGGAACATAAAGATAAGTTTTTAACATAGTATACGCATTTTAATATATCGTACGACATGTTGTCAAGAAGTAAAAACATTTAAGTCTGCACGGTCAATTGTCATATTTTTTCTTCATCCTACTTAGTTTCAGCGCGATTCCTAAACACACCATAACCGTCAATTGATATCCAATCGAAATCTAACCTCAAAATATCCTTTAAATTTTCGAAAGTCGAGTCGAGCAAATTCGAAAATGCTGTCTTCCCCTAAGATACAAGGCCAAATTAATTCTCTATTATTGATAACAGTGAATCTACTGCGAAATTTATTACCATAAATATCAATATCTATAGAACTTGGCAATGCCCATGACTCATACTTACCGCTCACAGAAAGTCCACCCTTTTCTGGAGGACCTAATTGCTTTAGATTAAATCCAAGCGCTTCTGCAACCAGCGGATGAAGAATAGAGTGGTTTGCTCCCGAATCAACAAGCGCAAGCAATGGTTGCGGAAGAGAATCGCCTTGATGCGTAAACTTAACATCAATAATTGGCCATTTCACCCGTCCCCTTCCGGGAAGAACTTTATAGCAGATTTTTATCGGTGTTTGTAGAAGATCTTGCTTCATTATCCCACATAACGCGAGTAATCCTTTGCCGCATTCATAATATGCCCCTCGGGATTGCCCATTTTGTTAAGTTTTACAACGAGCTCCTTTAGCGTCTTTGCTTGAGCAATAACCTTTTTATAGTCTTTCGACAGTGAAATCCAACCTATTTTTCCTTTTAATGTTTTTGTTAAATTAATAACTCCCATATTGTCTGCATTGTATGAAGAATACGAATTTTTGTCAACCGCAAAAATCCAAAGCCAACTTGGGACAAAGACATGCTATAGCGCACTTTTGTCACAACTGGATTTATGTTGTAATTTAATAATCAACAAGAAGCTCTAGTTTATTCTACAAGGATTCCCTTTTACGCGAATGACTCTAAAACCTTCTTTTTCCCAAACTACCCTCCGCCACGATATTTTTTGATTAATGCCACTATTGTGTTTTGGAAGTCTTGCGGGAGTACTTTTTTTCAACCGAGTCTTTATAAAAGGCAATATAAGTCAAAAGCAACACAATAAGCACAAGCGAAAATGCAATAGCTGCTTTTAAATTTAAGTCTACAAGATTAATCTCCATATTTTTTACTTAACCCCCTTAACCTTATTCCTATTTCTAAACATACTATACTAAGCAGAATATCGACTGTAAACACAAACCCAAGTTGTGTCATTCCGAGCGAATCCCGATTTAATCGGGAGAAGTCGAGGAATCTCCTGCAACCCAAAGATTATTGAATGAGATCCCTCCACTCTCCGCCAGCTGGCGGATCGGTCGGGATGACACTAAGTAAGTCCCATCTTCCCTCTTACTTCCCTCATCGTCTCCTCTGCCATAGAAAGACACTTTTCCAAACTCTCCTTAATTATTGAATCAACAAGTCTCGGATTTTCCAAAAACTCTTTTCTTTTTTCCTGAAATGGTTTTAATTCTTTGTAAATTGTCTGGGATAAAACTTCTTTTAACTCTGTATAGCGGATCTTTTTGTCTCTATAATCTTGTTCAAATTTTTTATACTGATTATTTAATTTAAGTAGTTTTAGAAACTTAAATAAATTCGCAACTCCACCTACTTTTGGTACTTCTCCGCCAATTTTTCCGCTATCTGTTGGTGCTGTTGCCAAACGCTGTCGAATTGTCTCTAAATCATCTGTAAGGTTGATATAACTTCCGCTAACGGACTTGCTCATTTTCCCACCGCCTGAGAGGGATGGGACATGTTCGCCTTCTGTCTTGAAACGTACAGGCTCCGGGAACGTCTGACCAAACATTGAATTAAACTTGCGGGCAATTTCCCTCATCACCTCCAAATGCGGTTCCTGATCTATACCCACTGGCACTAATTCCCCCTTATATAATAGTACATCTCCCGCCATAAGAACCGGATAATACAAAAGCCCCATATTTATATATTTTGGGTACTGGGCTTTTTTCTCTTTGTAAGTTGGCAAATCTTCAAGACGCGAAACTGGATAAATGGTTGATAACAAATAAGCAAGTTCTGTATGCTGCGGAACCATTGACTGAATTTCCAACTTACATTTCTTGGGATCCAATCCTGCGGCAAGGTAATCAATGATTATCTCTCTGACTGAATTCTTGAGCATTGAAGGATCGTATGGAACAGTAATGGTATGTAAATCAACCACAGAAAAAATACACTCGTAGGTTTCCTGTAAAGCAAGCATCCCCTTGACAGCTCCAAAATAATTCCCCAGATGCAATCTACCTGTAGCTCTTATGCCTGAATAAACGCGTTTTTTAGTCATATTTTTATATATTACAATTCTAAAAACCTTAAATCCTTTATTCCCAAAAAATGTTTCTTATTAAGGGTAGCTAACTCAAAATCATTGATAATTGCTGTTGAGGCAATTGCTGCATCGGCAAGCTCTATTGACCTTCCTAAATCTCTAGCAATCTGTCCTGCGAGTTGGGCTACTTTGCCTTTTTCCTTCTTAACGAGGCTGCAAGCTCTACTTTTCTTCTTCTTTTTGTCTAAACTTTTTGGGAATAACAATTTGTCCCTTTTTGTTTGGCTCTACAATACTTCCAACTTTCATACTAGTAATAATTTACTACTTTTCTTCTCTTATGTCAACGCGCCTTTGTACGGTGTCCAACACATAGTGCCCAGCATAATCTGAATATGTAATTCGTAAAATTATTTCCTTAGGGAGTCCTGCATGTTCTATGTTCATATTTCTCACCTCCTTTGTTTTTTTTAGCTATTAATATTTGTGTCCCCATGCCTTCTTTAAGCACAATAGGCTCAAAAGTGATCCTCTTTCCCAGTGATATTCCAAGCCTTTGGCGTACTATTTCCTGTTCTTGTCGAGATAATTCATACGGATAAATTACCTTTCCCTTGCGACTTCCTATTTGATCCATACTGTCTCTTATTGTTTTAGTTGCGTCTTTAACAGCATGCTTGTCCACAAAAGGCAAATCGCTGCTAGCTCTTTTAGATAACTCATTTTGATAGCTTCTTCTTTCTTTCATAATCTACTCCATCATCCTCCCAATCTTACTTCTCGAACACGTCTGACGTGTCTCGAAGAGCGCTTTTGAACACACAAAAAACCGCCCTTATAAAAACCCGAAAAAAACTCTCGGACTTTTACAAGGACGGTAGAGTCTCAATTAAAAATCTTATTTTTGATCTTTGATTTTTAATTTTTGATCTCTTATCGTGGTGCCACCCTGTTTTTGTTATCTCAATAAAAATCCCCGCCATGCGGGGAGAAAATTAACATGAGATAACTCTCATTTTAAGCGCTCCGTTGGCAGGTACCGTCTGGTACTTGCCGTTTCCGACACGCTTTGTC
>CAZPZA010000021.1:5695-11170 GCA_964590985.1 uncultured Gammaproteobacteria bacterium | reverse complement strand
TCAAAAATTTAGGCTACGTTTTTGATGAACAAAAATTTGCCGAAAAAATGAAAGAGCACCAAGCGCTCTCTAGAAAAGGTGCATCGCAAAAGTTTGCTGGTGGCCTTGCAGATCATCAGGAAAAAACTATTATGGGGCATACTGCCACTCATCTTATGCATCAGGCAATAAGAGATGTTTTAGGAAACCATGTACATCAAACAGGGTCAAATATAACAACAGAAAGAGTGAGATTTGATTTTAATTACGATAAGAAACTAACAGATGAGGAAATAAAAAAAGTTGAGAAAATAGTAAATAATAAAATTAAGGAAAATCTTCCGGTTCACTTTGAAATAATGACTCTTGAAAAAGCCAAAGAATTGGGCGCAATTGGTTTGTTTGATGAAAAATATCAAGACAGGGTCAAAGTTTATTTTATTGGTGGCTCGTCCGTCAAGACCCAATCGCCACAAGATGCATACTCAAAGGAGTTCTGCGGCGGTCCCCATGTTGATTTTACATCTAAAGTAAAAAGCTTTAAGATAATAAAGCAAGAAAATTTAGGCAAGAGACAAAGACGCTTATATGCGGTTGTTGAGGTATGAATCTAGCTTCTTTTCTGCCATTTTTAAAGAAAAAAAATCCCTTTTCATACTTTCTGGTTTTGGTCTTAAGAAACGAAAAGGCAAGCGCAGTTGTTTTTGAAGAACTAGAAGGAAAAATTAGAATTGTAGGTCAGTATACTGAATTTTTTAGGACATCAATCGAAGATACTTCAGATGGGGAAATACTAGAAGTTCTAGATACTGCTATCTCCAAAGCAGAAGATTCTTTGCCCGAAAATGTCCAAACACACAAAACTATTTTTGGCGTTAAAGAAACTTGGGTGGAAAACGACAAGATTAAAAAAGAATACCTTGCAAGACTTAAAAAAGTATCCGACCACTTAGAACTCACTCCTATTGGATTTTTGGTAATCTCTCAAGCAATATCACATCTTCTTCAAAAAGAAGAAGGAGCACCAGTTTCGGCAATTATTGTAGAGGTAGGCAATAAATCTGTAACTGTCTCTTTAATAAGAGCTGGAAGAACTATGGAGACAAAAACATCTCAAATACATGAATCTGTCCCCTACACGGTTGATGCACTTTTAAAACATTTTGGAGCATCGGAAATACTCCCAGCAAAAATTATTTTGTTCGATGGAGAAAAAGACCTAACTCAAGAATTTCTAAACCACACCTGGAGCAAAAGCTTACCTTTTTTGCATCTTCCTCAAATAGCCACTCTTCCTCTCAATTTTGACGCAAAAGCAGTGCTCGTTGGAGCAGCAACTCAAATGGGCTTTGAGATCCTGCAGGAATCGCCTAGCATACAAGAAGAAAGACCAAAAGATACAAAAGAAGCAGAAGAAACAGAAAGCCAAAAAAGAGACGAAGAGTTGGAAAACCAAAAAGAGAAGTTGTATCAAGAAAAAATGTACTTAAAACCAGAGGATTTTGGATTTACTGGAGATGTTCCAACTCTGAGTGAAAAAAAAGAAGAATATCCTCCCGCAGAAGAGGAAAACAACAAAAATACAAAAACACCTTCTCTAAAAACTACTCTTTTAAAACCAGAGTCTGCGTTAATTGTTCAAAGGACAATTCTTCTCTTAATTCATAATCTACTAAAAAAACTTAAGAATATCAAAGATTTAGCTTCAAAAATTCAAATACTCACCAAGATTTTCAAAAAACGCTTTATAATTTCGGCCGCTTTTGTTCTAGGTTTATTGTCTCTTGCTTTTCTATACCTATTTACCTCACAAAGCGAAATAGTTTTAACTGTAAAACCAAAAATAATAGAACGAAAAGAGCCTGTAGTTTTTTCGACTTCTCCTATAAGCGATTCGGAAATTCAAAACATTATTGGAGAAACAGTAACAGTGTCGGAAAAAGGTTCTGTATCAACTTCTGCAACAGGCAAAAAACAAGTAGGAGAAAAGGCAATAGGCAAAGTAACAATCTTTAACAATCATATAAACGAAGTCACACTTGTATCTTCGACAAAAATTACCTCATCAAACGACTTGGTTTTTACACTGGATGATACGATTAAGATAGCCTCTGCTTCAGCTAATCCGTTTGAAGGTATAAAGCCTTCAAAAAAAGAAACAAATGTAACAGCCAGCTCTATAGGACAGGAGTACAATCTGCCAACTGATACTACGTTTTCTATAAACGATGATGCTCTACTTGCAGCAAAAAACGATAACCCCTTTTCCGGAGGAAGCAAAAAAGAGATCAATATTGTTGCAAAAAAAGACATTGATAAGCTAGTTGACCAACTACCCAAAAACTTAGAGAAAAAAGCTATGGAAAAAATCCGAGAGCAAATGTCTAAAGATCAAGTTTTGATTCCAATCTTTATAAGTAAATCTTTAGCTAGTCAAAGTTTTGACAAAAAAGCAGGAGAGGAAACAGATTCTGTAACTCTTACAGGCACAGTAATGTTTGAGATAATGTCTTATAAAAAAGACGATCTCGAATTCAAGGTGCGCTCTTTTATAAATGAAGATCTTGACAAAGATCTAGTCTTACTAGACGACAATCTGAAAATACAGATAAAAGATCTAGAAGAGAAAAACAAAACAGTAACAGCAACTCTTAATGTTAAAGCGCTTTTGCAGCCCAAAATAGACGAGAAGGATTTAATAACAAATCTTGCAGGAAAATCTCATCAAGAAGCGCAAACTCTGCTTCTAAAAATAAATCAAGTATCAAAAGCAAACATTTATTCCAAACCACATATCCCATTGTTGCCCAAAGCCATTTCTAGAAACCATAAAAATATAAAAATAGTTATAAAGCTTGATGAATAGGTATTATTACAAAAAAAGCTCTAAAAATTACTTAAAGACAATTTTTAGAATAATAAGCGCAGTGTTTGTAATCTTGGGAATTGGAATTACTGTGTATATATTCTTGCCTTTTGTTTCTTGGCAGATTTACTTTAAACCAGTATTTGCAACACAGACTATTACAACACCTATTCCAAAATCAGTAATTCTCAATTCTACTCTTATAAAAGATCTTATTGTCCAAGCCAAAGATTCTATACAAACAGATTATCTAAATGCAGAAAATTGGTTTCCCTCTATTTCGGATACCTTGCTGCAAAAGGGCGCTCCCAAAGTTCCTTTCTATACCCTATCTATCCCTCGGATAAAAATACAAAATGCTACAGTATCTGCTGTAGACACCAATGTAGGTGCTCACTTAGTAAATTATCCAGGCACCAGCGTTGCTGGAGACATTGGAAATTCTGTAATTTTTGGTCATTCAACTCTTCCTCAATTGTTCAATCCCAACGACTACAAAACGATCTTTGCCAATTTATATAAACTTAAAACTGGCGACACAATCTATGCAAACCTAAACACAGTTCTTTATACATACAAAATCTACAACATAAATGTAGTTGATCCTTCAGACACATCTTTATTTGAACAAAGTTTTGACAATTCTTACTTAACTCTTGTTACGTGTACTCCGCCCGGCACTGTCTGGAAAAGACTTGTCATAAAAGCAAAACTTGAGAGGATTTAAGACAAAATTATTTCAAAATTATTAGCCATAGCTTCCTTCCGTAGGAGCGATAAGATTTTTTTCTGCGATATAGAAAGACTATTTTCATCAAAATTATTCTCTACCGTTAATTTTAATACAGCTACTGGATTGTAATTTTCCCCATCTATTTTTACATCTTCAAGATTGGTAAATAAAATCATTTTTAATAATCCGTCTTTAATGTCTTCCAAAGAAGGAAGAGAATTTTTCTTGCTATGTTTCCCCTCTATTAGAAATACATTATTGCCTTTTATTTCTGCTTCGTCTGACGTAAGATAATAAAAACCACCAAGATAGTTCCTAATTGTGACAATAGCCTTTGTGCCTGATAAATTTTCTTTTGGTTGTACTGTTAGTCTCTCACGCCTTTGGGCTTTTTCTGACAATGCTCGTGATAGTTTCATAAAATCCTCTTTACTCTTCAAAAGTTCTATAATTCTTTTTTCGGCAGATCGCTTTGAGTGCATTTCCACTTTTAATTTTTTAGAAATTTTTGCGTAAGACTCTAAAGCTTTTTGCCCTATTTGTCCAACCGTATCGACACGGGCAATATTCCAGTGTAAAGCATCTGACTGATAAAAAAGAATATCTTTTATTTGTCTTTGAACATACCTAATATCAAACCGTTGATTGGTAATTTTGTGTCTATATCTTTTGCTTCGTTCGGCTTCGTAATAATAAGCTATAATCACGTAAACTCCTAATAAACTCATCAGACATACTGTGTCCCATTGTAGAAAATCCCTGTCTCCTTCTTTTCCCTCATCTTTAAAAATGGGGATTATTGTAATTCTCTTACCGGAAAAGCTTAAAGTATCATAAACTCTTGCATAAGGATAAGAACGAGTACGTTTAGCAGAAATCCACCAGCTTATTGCAACTTTGTTTTGTTTGTTGATTTTTAAGATAAACGAAGAACAAGAAGATAGAATCTTTTCTAACTGATTGAAGTCAAAAATTTCTAATTCGCGACAAAGTAATGGTTTATACCTTATGCCTTTAATTTTAGCGTATATATCCATATTTCGTTGTATTACGATAAATAACCTCAAGCTTATCGTTCTTGTTGCTTAATAAACTATCTTGTCCATTAAAACCCAATTTTTCTTTAATAACTGGCACAAGTGATTTTTTTATTTCAATGCCTATGCTATTTCTCTCTAAATCTCGAGCAACCTTCATTGTAGTTCCGCTACCTACAAATGGATCTAGTACTATTTCACCTTTATAAGAAAACAGCTTTATTGCTCTATATGGTAATTCTTCTGGAAAAGCGGCAATATCTTTTTCTAGGGCTGAGCCAGGCATTACATTATTAATTTCCCAAAGGGTCATGTACCATTTTTTACCTGAAAATTCTTTTATATCCACCTTTGAGGCTTCTCTTATTTCTTTAGATATTGATCTATAATTAAATTTTCCTTTTTGAAAAATGATAATGCTTTCCAGAAGGTTATCTGGATAAAAATACATTGGATATGGATTTTGAAGTATTACTCCGCTACGCCTGCTAATCCTTAAATAGCCATCTGGCTTTTTCCAAATAATTCTATCTCTATATCTAAAACCAGAATCTAGAAAAATCTTGATAGCGTCGGCAACTATAGGAAACTTTTCGCCATCAATTAGCATATCGTCAATATTAAGAACAGTGACTCTTCCTTCGTGTAAAACTCTATATGTTTCTCGAGCAAAACGTCGCAAAACTCCAAGATATTGTCCGTAATTTTTAAATAGACTTTTGTAGTCAAATGGCGCATTAAAATATGGTGGGGAAGTAATCATAACATGGACACTCTCATTTGGAATTTCCTCCATACTCATGCAGTTTCCAATTATCAATTTGTGGCTAGTGCCCATATTATTGTAGTGTCTTCGTTGC
>CAZPZA010000021.1:0-5595 GCA_964590985.1 uncultured Gammaproteobacteria bacterium | reverse complement strand
ATAGTAAGTAAAAGAAAAAACAGACGCTCTATAAAACATGCAGAAAAACTCTTTTAAGATATTTCTAATAAAAATCTGGCCATGTGTCTACAAGACAATCAATCTTGCGCTTTACAATATTCTTTTTCTTATTAGGAAGACAATATATCTTACCATCAAACAGATAAAACAATGACAATACAATTAAGTCTTGCCGTTGATGCCATTAAAAAAAAACTTACGGGCAAAGAGCTAACCTACAAGGAAATATATACAGTAATAGATCAAATTGCCAAAGACAGATTAGGTGAAATCTTAACTACTTACTTTGCAGCGTGCGGATACTCAAGGGGGTTTTCCAACAGAGAACTTTATTTCCTCACAAAAGCAATTGTTGAAACAGGGGAAAAACTTAAGTTTACAGGAGTTGTTGCTGACAAACACTCGATTGGCGGAGTTCCTGGAACAAGAACCACGCTTATTGTAGTACCCATTGTCGCAGCAGCTGGCTTTGTGATTCCCAAAAGTTCGTCTCGCGCAATAACTACTGCCAGCGGTACTGCAGATGATATGGAAATACTCGCTCCTGTCACTTTTACAAAAGAAAGGATTTATGCAATAGTAAAAAAAACAAAAGGTTGTATTGTTTGGGGAGGAAATTTTAGTATTGCACCAGCCGACGACATGCTTATCAATGTAGAAAAACCGCTTCTTTCTGAAAGTTTTGACAAAATTATAGTTTCTGTAATGGCAAAAAAAATCGCGTTTGGCTCAAACCATATCGTAATAGACCTTCCTTATGGCAAAACAGTAAAAGTCCATTCGTTAAAAGATGCTAAAACTCTAAAAGAGAATTTCGAATATTTGGCAAAAAAGTTTCGCATAAGAACTAAAGTTATAATTCATAAAACAGCCCAACCTGCAGGAAGAGGAATAGGCCCTATACTTGCAACACGAGATGCGCTACGGGTGCTTCAACAAAAGGAAAATCGGCCAGTGGATCTTGAGATAAGAAGCATAAATCTTGCTGGAAACTTATTGGACATTTGTCTTAAAGACTCCTCCAAAAAACTCCAAGAGTACGTTAATAAAAATTATGGCAATACTTTTTCGTGGGCCACACAAATTTTAAAAAGGGGCTTTGCTTTTCGTAAAATGCAAGAAATAATTAAAGAACAAGGCGGAAATTATCGCATAGATAGCGAAGATCTTGTGCCTGCCAAGCATTTTTATAAAGAAATATCTAAGCAGAATGCAACAGTAAAAAACATTAACAATAAAAATCTAAGTATAATTACAAAAATTTTAGGCGCGCCAAAACAAAAAGCCGCTGGTATATTTTTAGATAAGAAAATGAATGAGGCAGTAAGTACTGGACAAACTGTGTATACGCTTTTTAGCGAAAAATTATATAATCTCAAAGAAGCAAGGCAGTCTCTGACAAACTTTCCAATCCTTGAGCTTGTATGAAAAAAACATTCGTGTTAATTGTTTTAACTCTTATTTTTGTTACTGGAACAATATTGTGGTGGAACAATGGAATGTCTTCTGTTAATCCCAAAGATACTGCTTCCCAAATTTTTATAATTCCGAAAGAGCAAGGAATAAGAGCGATCGCAAACGATCTTAAATCAAAAAATCTAATTAAAGACCCTACAGTGTTTTTCTTACTGTTAAAAAAAGAGGGGTTGGACAGAAAAGTACAAGCTGGGAGCTTTCGGCTAAACCCATCGATGAACGCCAAAGAGGTTGCGCAAAGTCTTACCCATGGAACGCTTGATGTTTGGGTTATAATACCAGAGGGACAACGAGCAGAAGAAATAGCCGATACACTTGAAAAAACGATACCCAGCTATAAAGAAGCATGGAGAGAAAAACTTGTAGAGAACGAGGGTTACCTTTTCCCAGATACTTATCTTATTCCAAAAGAAACAGATATTGATGTAATAATTTCTCTTATGAAAAATAATTTTGAAAAAAAAATTAAAATTATTGAAAACGCACAGACAAATTTGTCTGCCAAACAAATCGTTACTATAGCATCAATGATTGAGAGAGAAGCAAAATACGAGGAAGACAGACCCCTTGTTGCATCGGTTATATTAAATAGACTCAATATATCTATGCCTTTACAGATCGACGCCACAGTACAGTATGCTCTGGGCTATTCTAAAGAAGAAAAAACGTGGTGGAAGAAAAATTTAACTGCTTATGAGTTACAAATCAAATCTCCCTACAATACTTACGAAAACAACGGTCTTCCACCAACTCCAATTTCAAACCCAGGACTTAACAGTCTGTCTTCTGTTGTCAATCCCGCAAATACAGACTATCTATACTATATATCTGACAAATCTGGCCGCAACCACTATAGCAAAACTCTGGGGGATCACAATGCCAAAATCAAAAAATACGGGCTATAAAAAGCTTGTTGGTTTTATTTTTTTGATTATGCCCTTAAAGAATCTTCTTTGTGGTTTTTTGGAGTTATATCCACTTTCTGCAAAGTCGTTTCTTGCATGCATTTCACTATTTCCTCCTGGTGTCTCCAAAACCCCACGACTTTCCTTTTCCAAATGCTTATCGGGTCTTGTCTTTTTGTTACCTGTAAGAAGATTTACCAAGTAAGCTCCAGTTTTTACTACTGTGGCCAAAGAAGAAAACGCGGAAGCAGAATTTACAACATTTTCAGTGATTGAATTTACATTATCTAACATTTTATTGGCTTTAATAAGAGTCTTTCGAAAAGATCTTAAAATAAAAAATGCTTGAATGCCCAAAATTACCAAAAGAAGAGCTAAAGCTAAAATGATAAGAAGTAATAAGTACTGGGCACTATCCATACCTTTCTAAACTATCATCTACTAAGTCTTTGTGTCAATATCCTTTATGTATTTTCTAAAACTTCTATTTGTCTTTCAATTATTGTTTCTCTTCCAAAATAATTCACTACTTTAACTGTTATTGTTGTCTTTCCTATAAATAGGTTGATAGATTTTTTAAAATTGCCGTTTCCATTTACCGAAACGGGCTCGTTGTTGATAAAGACTGAAGCATTGGGATCTGTTTTGCCTACAACTTCAATTGTTTGAGAAAACAAAACCTCTCCTTCTTTAGGAGAAAAAATGCTAACATAAGGATCGATAACCGTATAGCGGTACTGAAACAGAAGATAGCCAAAAAGGATTATAAAAATAAAAATAGCAATTTTTGGGATCTTCGAAAGCCTAAATCTGCTAATTGGAAATTCTTCTTCTGTTAGTGATTCTGGAAAAGCTTTAATTTCTTTATCTAAACTATATTCTCTTCTAAAAAGAGCAAGCGTCTCTTTTTCAGGCAGTCTCAAAAATCTAGCGTAGTTTTTAACAAAACCGTGCGCGTAAGCTGAAGATGGCAGTTTTTCAAACTCTTCGTTTTCTATCGCAGAAATAAAACGTGTTTTTATTTTTGTTGCCTTGGCAACTTCTTCGATAGTCAAGCCCTTTTTTATTCTTTGGCTCTTGAGCCTTTCTCCAACCCTAACCATATAATAAATGTCAAATCTGCATCTTAAATCTCAAAACGTTTCAAGGATTTTAGATTTGAGTTGTGGATTTGAGTTTTGCGATTAACTTATTGTTCTTGATTTAAGTTATTTATAATCTCCTCTGCACTCTTTACCAAAACGTCTCTTGGTTTGGACCCCTCTGCATGACTAACCACACCCTCTGCCTCTAGTTGATCAAGGATTCTTGCCGCTCGCGAGTATCCAATGGATAAGCGTCTTTGAAGAAGAGATGCAGAAGCCCTATCGTATTGACACGCCACTCTTATTGCTTCTTCAAATAACGGATCTTTGCCGTGGGCATCTCCCAATCCTCCAATTTTTTTGGCAACAAGGGGAGTCGAAGTAATTTCTTCCGTATATTCAACGCTTGGGCTTTTTGCTTTAAGAAAATCAACAAGCCTTTTCACTTCTTTTTCCGAGACAAAAGCTCCTTGTATGCGCGTTGGCTTTGCCTGGTCCGGGGGTATATAAAGCATATCACCTCGTCCTAAAAGCTTCTCTGCTCCGGGTGTGTCAATAATTACGCGGGAGTCCACCATAGAGGAAACGTTAAACGCAATACGACACGGAATATTTGCCTTAATAAGCCCTGTTATAACATTCACAGAGGGTCTTTGTGTTGAAACAACAAGATGTATGCCAGTTGCTCTTGCCATCTGTGCAAGACGGGCAATTGCGTCTTCTACTTCTACTGGCGCAAAAGCCATTAAATCCGCAAGTTCATCTACAAAAATAACAATATAAGGCAGGGACTGAAACCCAGCCAATTCGTTATAAGAATCTATATTTCTGACTCCTCTTTCGGCAAATGTTTTATAGCGCCGCTCCATCTCATCCATTGCCCATTTCAAAGAAGCAAGAATTTTATCTACCTCAACAATCACTGATGTCATAAGGTGCGGTATTCCGTTATAGTCTATAAGCTCTACTCTTTTTGGATCTATAAGGATAAGCTTTAACTCGGAGGGGCTTGCCCTAAACAAAAGAGAAGAAATAATAGAATTCATAAGCACTGATTTTCCAGATCCTGTTGTTCCTGCAATTAAAACATGGGGCATTTTTGCTATATCTGCAACCACCGGGTTTCCGGAAACATCAAGCCCTAAAGATACAGTAAGTTTGGATTTGTTTTTACTCATAATCTGTGATTCAAGCATTGTTTTTAGAGTGACCAACTCCAAGCTTCTATTTGGAATTTCTATTCCAACCAAATTCCTTCCAGGAATTGGGGCCTCTATTCTTATCTGTCCAGTTGGAGCCTCTGTTGCTAAAGCTAGGTCGTTGGATAAGGCAGTAATCTTTGAGACTTTTGTTCCCAAAGCAATCTCTAAAGCGTATTGCGTAACAGCCGGACCCAAATTTACCTCTACAACTTTTGCTTCTATTCCAAAACTCTGAAGCGTCTTTTCTATAACAGACGCTACTCTTTTTATGTCTCCTCTATCTGCTTTCTGATTACTAGCATCAGACAAAAGCGAATACGGTGGATATTCCCAAATACCGCTTGCACTTAAAGGATTGCTAACCAATTTATCAGAAAGAATGAGTTGCTCCTTCTTGACAACAGAAGTCTTAACAGCAATGTCCCGACTGGTGAGATTTGGAACTTCTTTTACGCTAATACCACTTCCTCGTATTGTCATTTTTTTATCCTTAAAATCAGCTGATTTTTTCGTTTTTAAAAGAGAAAGAAGCTGTGTTGGCAATAAACGATTTGCGTTTTTAACAAGCAATGTAACAAAACTCACAATCTCATCTATTGACGTGTCAAAAAATACAATAAGGCTTATGACAACGCCCGAAAGATACACTATAGTTGCTCCAAGTCCAGTTAATATCTCCCCAAGCCATATTCCAAGGGCTACTCCAACTTCTCCTGATCTTAAAAGCCCCAACATACAAACAAAAAAAAGCAAATAGCCAGTTGCAATATTGGGACGAGACAAAACAAATCTTAATCTTAAAAACAAAAATCCAAAAAATATAATTACAAAGGGTGCAAAAAAGGAAAGAATGCCAAAGCTTTTGTTTAGGTAATTATTAATTGCTACAAATGATTCACCACTTCT
>CAZPZA010000020.1:0-11304 GCA_964590985.1 uncultured Gammaproteobacteria bacterium | reverse complement strand
AAACTGTTATATTTCCAAAGCTGTCCAGGCTGGCAGCAGACAAAGAAGAATTTGGAAGAAGTAATAGCAGAGCAATCCTTGGACATTGATTTCAATACTCTAGAGATTACTGAACATCTGATAAAACTTCCCGATGGCTTTTACGGCTCACCAACACTACAATATTGGCAAGAAAGTGCACAGGAATGGAAGGAGTTATTTGGAGAAACTGGTGAATCAGTGATGGCGTGCAGAACCTATACTCATCATGGGAAAATAACGCCGTATATTCCAAAAGAAATGTTACAAGAAAGACTGCAAGAGGTAACACGATGAATTACTGTATTGAATAAAGATGGTAGTAGCAATTATGGGATTTACCTTGGACATGATTGGAAAGGTTCTCTTAGGTGTTAGTGTGTATCTTGTCCATACACGGATTATAAGAGAAAGGAAAATTGACCAAACGGTCATTAAAACGATGAAAAAAGAAAGAAATCTGGCTCTTTTAGGACTTCTTTTTATTATCGTAGGCTATGTAATGCAGCTGCCATTTAAAATATCTGGAGAATTGGTATAATGAAAAATCCACTAAAACTAATCTACACAGCATCTGAGGAAGTTCTAAAGAATCAAAACTATCTAAAATTTTTTACTGTTATTTCTCTAGTTGTAGCTTCTGTTTATATTCTGCTCCCAGTATTTACCATTCCAGGAAACAATTTATTGTTTCAATTAGAGATATTTACATTGAAGGACTATTTCTTGATCATTTCCTTATCACTTTTAGTCGGCCTGATGATTACGATGCAGGTGTATAGCTACAAAAAAACAAAACGTTTGCAAGCTGGCAAGAGCGTTTTAGGAAGTTCTTCAGGTATTATGGCAGGGTTGTTTGGAACAGCTAGCTGCTCTTCATGTCTTACAAGTCTGTTTGGATTTTTGGGAGCTAGTAATGTGCTATTTTTGGCGGAACATCAAGTATATGTGGTTACTGCTTCAATGACACTGATTCTAGCCTTCCTCTATTTCACTGCAAGAAAAATAAATTGTAATGGGATGTGTAAATAATGAAAAAAAGATTAATCTTACTTTTAGGAATTATGGCTATTTTGTTCATAAGTGGATGTACGAGGCAACAACAAACGGCTTCATCATCCGATGGTGCTGTTCTTAAGTTAGGTAAGCAAGCTCCTGATGTGGCGTTTACAACAATTGATGGAAAACAAGTAAAACTTTCAGATTATAGGGGAGAGAAAGTCATGTTTTGGTATTTTGCAACATGGTGTCCAAGCTGTTTTAAAGCTGCTGAAGTGCTTGAGCAGAACAATGATAAATTGAATGGCATGAAGATCATTGCCCTAAAAACATTTGGTAATGCTGGCTATAGCGGTGCATCAGTAAGCCAATTCGCTCAAAAAAACGCACCAGCAACACTTAATTATGAAAATTGGATTTGGGGAGATGCGAGCCAACAAGGAACGAGCATTTACAACTCGCAAAATTATCCAGACATCTATTTTCTTATAGATGAAAATGGTGTTTTGCAAGCTGTTGATGGAGCGCCAGCAGCTACATTAAACAAAATCATAAACTTTGCGCAGGGATGATAATGGTTTTTCAGCATATTAAAGATGCGATAAGAATTGTATTTTCATCTAAAAAGTATATTGCGCTGGGAGTTGGAAGTTTTGCCATATTTCTTCTATTGTATTTATTTACCTTGCCAGCAACATATACTGGGGGGCGTATAGGCTTAATTTCCTTGCGACTATTGAATGTAAAATTAGCAGTATTCTCTTTTGTTATGGCCTTTCTTATCGCATTGATCATTCCATTTACAGTCTATTCATTTAAGCAAGGCACAAAAGTACGAAAAGCAACAACTGCCGGAGGGTTTATTGGAAGCATCTTGCCTCCGTTATTATGCTGTTCACCATTGATTCCTAGTGTGGTTGCCATGTTTGGAGCAGTTTCGCCAGCAGTGTTTGGCATCAGCGGATCAATTCAGGGATTTATTGCTACAAATGAAACCACCATCTTGCTTGGTGCTACTCTTTTGCTTTTATTTGCTGTAGTTCAGACTGCTAAAAGTACAAAACAATGTATATGTTGAAAATGAATAATAAAAAAGAAGCATTAGGATATACCCTCGCAATTATTGCATTAATTGTGCTATTATGAGGGCAGTGCAGGCAAAATTACGATAGGAGTTGTCAATGGGCCAGATAGACAAGAATTAAAATGAAACAATCCGTACAGAATCTTCTTGCATTAGCAGATGTCCAGATTAATGGGAATAGACCTTGGGATATCCAAATTCGTAACCCAAAGTTATACACCAGAGTGTTATCAAATGGTTCCCTGGGTTTAGGAGAAGCCTATATGGATGGCTGGTGGGATTGTAAACGGTTAGATCAATTTTTCACCAAAGTTCTCAAAGCAGACCTAGAACAGAAATTTAAAGGTGTAAGACCAGTGCTTTGGTCCTTTCTCAAAGCAAAAGTTCTGAATTTGCAAAATAAATCTCGCGTATATGAAGTTGGAAAGAAACATTATGATGTGGGCAATGAACTCTATCAAAAAATGCTTGATAAACTAATGACCTATAGTTGTGGTTATTGGAAGACTGCCAAAACACTGGATGAAGCGCAAGAGGCAAAGTTAGACTTAATATGCAAAAAAGTTGGATTAAAACCGGGAATGAAAGTTTTGGATATCGGCTGCGGGTGGGGAAGTTTTGCCAAGTTTGCAGCAGCGAAATACAAAGTAAAAGTGGTCGGTATTACAATATCTAAAGAGCAGGCAAGACTTGCACGGGAAGTCTGCAAAGAATTACCTGTTGAGATACGATTACAAGATTACCGGGATATGAACGAACAGTTTGATCGTATTATCTCCATTGGCATGTTTGAGCATGTTGGCTATAAGAATTACAGGACATATATGGAAATTGTTCATCGTTGCTTGAAGGATGATGGTCTTTTCTTGTTACATACCATTGGGGGCAATAAATCAGTTACTTCAACAGACCCTTGGATTGCCAAATATATTTTTCCAAATTCAATGCTCCCTTCAGCAAGACAAATAATGACCGCTGCCGAAAAATTATTTGTGCTTGAGGATTGGCATAGTTTTGGCACTGATTACGATAAAACGCTAATGGCTTGGTACAAGAATTTCACACAAAATTGGGATGCCCTGAAAGAATCGTATGATAGACGCTTTTATCGAATGTGGACGTATTACCTACTTGCTTGTGCAGGCACTTTCAGGGCTAATAAAAGCCGGCTATGGCAGATTGTCTTTTCCAAAAAGGGAATAAGTGGAGGCTACCAAAGCATACGTTAACATGGAATACAAAAAGCATTCAAAAAGGTTAAGACATTTTATATCTATACCACTTACCTGGGCGCCACTAATTCCTTTAGTTATTTTAGACCTCTTCATTGAGATCTATCATCGTATCTGCTTTCCATTGTGTGGAATACCGTTAGTTAAAAGATCAAATTACATCAGAATAGACAGATATAAATTACCGTATTTGAACTGGTTTGAAAAAATAAATTGTGTCTATTGCGGTTATGCAAACGGGTTATTGCATTATACTACGGTCATTGCCGGGGAAACAGAAAAATACTGGTGCGGCATTATGCATGATAAATATAAAAATTTTGTACCGCCAAAACATCATAAAGATTTTCTAAAATATGGGGATGAAAAGTCTTTTAAAAATAAATATTTAAGCAAGAAGAGAAGAAGCAAAAATAACATGAAAAAGTGATTAAATGAAACATAAACCGTTAACTTTTGAGTATTCACAAATTACAAGGTATATTTACATTGGTACTAATATGTGTTGTCAAGCACATTTTGATAAATCTCTATTGAGAAAAGGCATTAAAGCAGATATTAGTTTGGAAGAGAAAAAATTAGATCGACCATTTGGTATTGACTATTATTTATGGCTACCAACGAAAGATCATCAAGCACCTACTCTTACGCAGTTAAGAATGGGAGTTGCTTTTCTCAAAGAGGCATTCAAGCAAAAGATCAAGTGTTATGTTCATTGTCAAAGAGGTCATGGTAGGGCCCCAACTTTAGTAGCTGCCTTTTTTGTTAGTGAAGGAATGAGTGCCGACGACGCTATCGCACTTATTAAAAAGAAAAGGCCGGAAATTCATCCCAACCAACGACAAATTAAAGGAATCAAACAATTCAAAAGAGCGTTTAAAATACCTAAAAGAATCAAAAAGCAATTCAAACGAAAAAAACAACCGCTCTTTATAACGATGATAAAATGAAAGACCGAAAAGAAACATTAAGTTATATTGCAGTCATTATAGCACTTATGGGTTGTTGTCTTTTACTGCCAATAATTCTCGCAGGCGGTGGATTAGCTTTTATTGGAGGATATTTCAATGGTCCATGGATTCTTGCCGTTGGTATTAGCATTATCTTTATTGCGGTGCTTGCATTCATCTGGGGAAAGAAGGGTGTAGTACAAAAGATGGTAAAAAAAGAAAACCAATAAAAAAAATGATTAATTTGCGGTAGTCCAAACAGCGAAAACAACAAAACAATGCTTGTGTTAAAATGACTGATAAAAAAGAAATAGTCGGGTATAAACTTGCCGTTATTGCGATAGTTGCCTGCTGTTTATTATTGACAACAGTACTTGTTGGAGGAATATTAGTTGCTGTAGGTAGCTATTTGAGAAGTATTCTGCTTTTGATCTTAGGGATTGTTATCGTAGCTGTAGCAGTTTCATACTTTATGGCAACCAAGAGGAAATAAATGGTCAAGTGCGACTTATTAAAATTACATCATATTTTAGGGAGGAAGTGGACTATCATTTTAATTTTGGGGGTACAAAAAGGGAAGATGACATTTAACCAATTATGGGGGCATACAAATAAACAGATAAATAAAGCGTTGTTGTCAGCTACTTTAAAGGAACTTGAAAGGCTCAATATAATTACAAAGTTGAAGGAAGATAAAGTATATTATACCCTTGCAGAAAATGGGGGGGGTCTTATTAGTCTTCTTAATAATTTAAAAGATTGGTGTAAGAGGAATAATCTCGAAGTTGAGGAAGATTGTATCGGTGCCGGTTGCATGGAGAGAAGAAAATAGTAGGTACATAGAGTTGTACTATCTACTTAAATACCAATGAAATATGATACACTAAATCAATTAAAATTGCCCTAAAAAGCAACAACAAAACGAGTTGAGGATGGAGGAAAATGAAATGCATTATACTTGCTGCGGGATATGGAACAAGGCTTTATCCGTTGACTGAGAGTACGCCAAAACCCCTGATTGAGGTAGCTGGTAAACCGATCATCGAACATATTTTAGAGAAAGTAAATCAATTAGAAGAAATTGAAAGAATATACATTGTGACTAATGCAAAATTCTTCACTTATTTTCAGTCCTTGCTTAGAAATTACAAAAAAATATTATCAAGAAGAATAGAAATTGTCAATGACGGGACGCGCGCTAATGAAGATCGTCTAGGAGCCATAGGAGATATCTATTTTACCATCAATGAAAAGAATATAAGCGATGACCTCCTCGTTATTGCCGGAGATAATCTTTTTGACTTCTCACTGAAAGATTTGCTGCAATTTTATAAACAGAAAAAAATTTCCGTGGTGGCATTGCATGACTTACGGGATAGAGAACAAGTTGCCAACCGATATGGTGTAGCAGAAGTAAATCAAGAATATAAGATTATTGGCTTTGAAGAAAAACCGGCCGAACCAAAAAGTAGTCTGGCCAGCACTGCCTGCTACGTCTTCTCTGAATCTGGCGTGAACCAACTGCTTCACTATTTTATTCGAGGAATAAACGTTGACAATCCCGGAAATTTTGTTAAATGGTTAGCTGAAAAAGATGCTGTTTATGGATTTCCTTTTACAGGAAGATGGTTTGATATTGGAAGTTTTGACCAATTAAAAAAAGCAGAAGAAGTTTATACTAAAAAGAGAGGTGATAAATATGGCATGCTTGAACAACTGCAACTATAACTGCACACAGCAGTTATCTAAAAAACTGGCCCTTCTTTGGCGGATTGACCAGTATACAAAAGATGCCAAAGATTGTGGGCACCCCGCCTGCGCAGATATGTGGAGAAAAATAAAAGCAGACGAAGAAAAACATGTCGAAATGCTGCGGCAGGCAGTAGAAGGATTGTCCAAAGAAGGAAAGTTAAACTAGAGTTACACGCTTTGAAGGGAACAAAAGGATTAACCAATACTCATGTGGAAGTTACTTTGTTGCGCCACGGGTATTGAATATATCCGATTCCAATACTCCTGCTAAAGAAAATAACAAGACAAAAACGTAGAAAAAACGGTTAAAACTCTCTTTGAACCATTAAAGGAGAAATATTTATCACGGACCTCTCGAATAAAAAACAAAAATATTATAAAAGAAGAGAAGATGTATTACCATTAGATAATAAAAAAGAGGTAAGAAAAAATGATAAAACAAAATTTAGGAAAATTAGATCGAATTTTTCGTTTTGCCTTGGCTTTTTGGTGGCTGAGCCCTTGGGCGCCGCAGTATAGCCTTACCTGGTTAAACTGGGTCATATTCGTCGTTGGCTGGATTGCCTTGGCAGAAAGCTTCTTGGGATGGTGCTTAGTACATCAGCTGCTGGGGATTAACAATAAAAACCAATAGAAAGAGGTGCAACATGGCCGCAGTCAAGATTTATACAACCCCTACCTGCCCCTGGTGCAAGAAAACCAAGGAATGGATGAAGGAAAAGAAGATTGCGTACACGGAATATAACGTTGTTTCCGATGAAAAAGCGCGAAAGAGAATGATTGAAAATTCTGGGCAGATGGGCGTTCCGGTGCTGGAAATTGGAAGCCAAATTATCGTCGGATATGATCCCAAGGCGATTGAGAAAGCGTTGAAGAAAAAATAGTATCGTAAAAAGAGCTCATGGTTCGTTACTTTGTACTTGGAAATGGAAATATACTGGTAGGATTAGACCAACAGGCCCAGGTACGGGACTTTTATTTTCCCTACGTTGGACAGGAAAACCACGTCAATGGGAAAGTGCATCGTCTTGGTTTCTGGGTTGACGGAAATTTCACCTGGATTGATGCACCAGAATGGCAAAAAACACTTGCCTACAGGAAAGAAACCATGGTTACGGAAGTTAAAGCGGTACATCATCCTTTGGAGATTACTGTTACCATCAACGACGCGGTGTATCATCAAAAAAACATCTTTCTACGAAAGATAGTAATCTTCAACAATGGCACGCAAAAAAAAGAGGTACGAGCCTTTTTTCATCAACAGTTTGAGATTTCAGAAGCTAACCTGGGGGATACGGTATACTTTAATCCCTTGCTGAAGGCACTTATTCATTACAAGGGAAAACGGTATTTTTTGATGAATGGTTCCGTAAATGGTCAAGAGATGAACGAATATGCAACGGGATTAGTTGGTGAATACGGCTTAGAAGGAACCTACAAAGATGCAGAAGATGGAACACTGAGCAATAATCCCATTGAACATGGTTCTGTGGATTCTGCGTTTTCCTTCCATATTCAAATTCCCGCTGGAGGGAAAAAAGAGATTTTTTATTGGATCTGCGCTGGTGAAAAGTATCAGCATATAGCGGAACTAAATCAATTTATCCTTGAAAAGAAACCGCAAACGCTTCTGGAAGAGACAGAAAAGTATTGGAAAAAATGGGTAAACCGCACTAAATTCCAATTCCCAGACCTCCATGAAAAAGTCATTGATCTTTTCAAACGCTCCCTGCTTATAAGTGCTGCGCATGTTGACAAGAAAGGAGCCATCATCGCTTCCAGTGACTCCGACATTTTGTTTTTGCGAAAAGACACCTACAACTACATGTGGCCAAGAGATGGAGCATTGATCGCGCGTTCCTTAGATCGAGCTGGATATGCGGAAATAACCAAACAGTTCTTTAACTTTTGCAATCGAGTCTTAACCGAGGAAGGATACCTTTTCCATAAATATCGCCCTGACGGATCATTGGGAAGTTCCTGGCATCCCTGGATACAGCACGGCCATGTGCAATTTCCCATCCAGGAAGACCAGCTGGCCTTAGTTCTGGATGCCTTATGGAAACATTTTGTTCAGCATGGGAGAAAAAAAGACGTGCAGGCCATTTTTGACTCTTTCATTCGCAAAGCAGGAAACTTTATGCTCAATTTTATTGACGAAAAAACTGGGCTTCCTAAGGAAAGCTACGACCTCTGGGAAGAAAAGCTGGGCATGCATACTTTTACCGCTGCTACGGTATATGCAGGCTTACAGGCAGTAGCCAATTTTGAGGAAGTACTGGGAACAGCAGCAAAGGCGCAGAAATATCGAAAAGCGGCAGAAAACATAAAAAAATCCATAGTTACACAGCTTTACGATCAAAAAGAAAAACGATTTATGAAGATGGTTTATTATGATGAAAAAGGGCAAATGAAAAAGGATCTGACCAATGATGCCAGCAGTAGTTATGGGATTTTTGAATATAATGTACTGGATGTCAACGATGAACTAGTCCAAAACAGCATACATTCTTTTATGTCCAGGCTCCACGTAAATACGCCCCTTGGCGGCTTCGCACGCTATGAGAATGATTCCTACCATCGTGTTGATAAAAATACGCCTGGCAATCCCTGGTTCATCACTACCTTATGGCTGGCGGAATATTACATCAAAAAAGCAGAAAGCAAAGAAGATCTAAAGCCAGCGATTGAAATCTTTGAGTGGACAGCCTCCCATGCCCTGGAAACAGGCATCCTGCCGGAGCAGCTCCATCCTCATACCGGGGAACCGATTTCCGTTGCGCCCCTTACCTGGAGCCATGCAGGATTTGTCATTGCCGTGAATAAATATCTGGAGAAACTTGATTCGCTGGGTGTCTGCAAGATGTGCAATCCCCCAAGGTTACAGCAGCTGCATGAAAAAATAAAGAAGAAATAAAAAAGGAAATAACCCTACCAACTACTATTCAAGAAAGAGGTGAAAACAACTATGATCCCAAAAGGAGGTGAAAATATGTTAAGCGACCCATGCTATGACAAAGCGAAGGTACTTACTGATTTAAGCAGTGTGTGCCACTTCGTGAAGAAACACGCCTTACCAGGCGTCAAAAACAAAAACCTGCCTTTAAGCGTGAAATTGTACGAGGAACTTGCAGCCGATCTGGAGAAATACGTCGAAAAATTTCGCCAGGCCGTTGAAGGATTGTCGCAGGAAGGAAAGTTCAAGTAAAGACTTGAATCTGAATACGACGCATCATACATCGGAGGTTTGGGTATGTAGAGGTCTATATGAAGGTATTAATGTTCGGGTGGGAATTTCCGCCATTTAATAGCGGAGGTTTAGGAACAGCGTGTTACGGCTTAACCAAAGCCCTTAGCAGGAACAAGGTAGAGGTAACTTTTGTCCTTCCCAGAACAGAAGAGGTAAAAAGCGAGTTTGTAAAATTGATTCCAGCTGAGGACTCTTCTCTAACCATGGTAGAAATTGACTCCCCTCTAATAGGATACGTATCTTCTAAAGAGTATCAAAGTGAGAGACATGCTTTAGGAGGTCACAGATCTATCTATGGGAAGAACTTGTTTGCAGAAGTGGAGCGCTATGCACAAAAAGCAGCATCAATCGCTGCAAAGTATAAACACGATATAATTCATGCTCATGATTGGCTGACTTATAAGGCCGCGCTGAAGGCAAAAGAAGTGAGTGGAAAGCCATTAGTGGTGCATGTCCATGCTACGGAATTTGACAGAACTGGAGGAAACGGAGTGCATCAATACGTCTATGAAATTGAGAAGGAGGGGATGCGTAAAGCAGATGCAATTATTGCCGTGAGTAATTAAACAAAAAAAAAAATAGTAGAACATTATGGTATAAATCCTCATAAAATTACTGTCGTGCATAATGGCGTAGATTTAAATAAAACACATTTTGATAATACCAAACAGGGGTTGTTTAATCACAAAGTAGTTCTCTTTTTAGGTAGAATCACCCTGCAAAAGGGCCCGGATTATTTTCTATATGCAGCAAAAAAAATACTTGATTATAATCGGAATGTAGCTTTTGTTATTGCCGGAAATGGTGATATGCAACCTTTCTTAATGGAAAAAGCTGCAGAGCTAGGAATTGCAGATAAGGTTTTATTTACTGGTTTTTTGCGGGGAGAAGACATAGATAAAGCCTACCAAATGGCTGACGTGTATGTCATGCCCTCTGTTTCTGAGCCTTTTGGCATCGCCCCACTTGAAGCTATAAGGAATGGAACACCAGCAATCATTTCAAAGCAATCTGGCGTTTCTGAAGTGCTTACTCATTGCCTCAAAGTTGACTTTTGGGATGTTCACGAATTGGCCAATAAAATAATTGGAGTGCTCGAATATAAAGAATTACAGCAGGAGCTTCGGGAAAATAGCGCTAAAGAATTGCCGAAATTTGACTGGGACGGCCCTGCTCAGAGATGTACTGAGCTTTACACTAAACTTACTAAAACATAAGAAATTTAAAGAATAAAATTATTAGCTTAAAAAGAGGAGCAGACATATAAAAATGGAGAATATTTTAGTGGATGTCAAGGAAGAGTATTATTTCTGGCTTAAAGAAGGCGCGGCTCTCAGAAATCTTCAAGACCTTCAAGAAGCGCTAAAACGGATGGCGGAAGATACTTTTCAACACCATGTGAACGAAACGAAAAATGATTTTCATAATTGGGTTCGTGATGTGCATCAAGATGAAAAACTAGCACAAGAGTTGCAGAAAGCAGCAACGCCGACACAGGCTTTGGAAGCAATTCAACGAAGAGTTCAGGAACTTCAAGCGCCTGTCTTAAAAAAAGAAATTAAAAAAGGGGCCAAAAGGGAAATAAAAAAGGTAACAGCAGCAGTAAGAAAAGAAAAAAGGGGGGGAAATGTAAAAGGGCATAGTCAGCTAAACAACGCCGCAAAAAGAAGATCCAAATTAATGAAAAGAGCTGAATCAGTAAAAAGGAACTCCACGATATTACTTACTAAAAATGTTACTCTTCTTCCCGAACTTCCTCTTCCGGCAGACCAACCAAAAACAAAGGAACTGCTTCTCACTGGCGCTGGTTTAGCTGCTGTAGCTTTCCTTTTAATTACAGCAACTTCACGGGTGAATCCGCTTAGTTCTATCACCGGCGGCGTTGTTGCATCAACTAATAGTTCTAGCAATGGATTATCTATATTGGGGATGGCAGGACTAATTGTTCTTGGATTAATTTTAGTTAAAGTTGCAAAAGAAAAAAGAAGGGAAAAGGATGGTTAGCATCTGTTTTTATTT